>JAGPBS010000065.1 GCA_018063245.1 Alphaproteobacteria bacterium
TTCTCTCACTTCGATAACTCCTTTTGCTAACCACGGCATTTTAGATCTCCCATTTTTGCCGTAAAGTTTATCAATTTTCGTTACCTATGTCCCCGCACATTCGTTACCTATGTCTCCGGTCTGTACAAACAAGTTCGGCATGACTAACTGGTTGTTGATATTTCTGGATTCCTGCCTTCCACCTACGCCAAGGCTTCGGAGCGACAGGTCGCAGGAATGACAAAAGATGGTGACCCCATTCTCATGCGCTCTTTTGTATTTGGAGTTGCGTATGAAACGTTAGGTGCGATATGATAAGCCTTAGAAACATGTAAATAACGGGGGCGCGCAACAGTGGATGAAGCACAGTATCTATTGAATCAATTAAAGCAAAAACCTTTTATACAGGTGCCTTTTCCAATTCCGAAAGATCAATTGGTAACGGCGATGGAAGCTTTTTTTGACTATCTGGCCCTGCCTGAGGATATTAAGACCCATATTGATTTTAGATTGCATCCAAAACATCGCAGAGGTGACGTTGGGTTTCGGCATCGCGATCCTGAAGATGGTCCCTATAATGACAGCAAGGATTTTTTTCATTACTACCCTGGTATTGAGAGTCGGTATGCAGATTTTATTGCAGCAAATCCTGTTGTTGAGCGCTTTTTAAAACTGGCGCAACCTATCTGGGAGGCCGCTTATGCTATTTGTGAGAAGCAACTTCTATTGCTTGATCAGTTATTTCCTGGGGCGCATCAAAGAGTTTTCGCAGCGGACGAGATACACTTGTGCCTTCGTTTTTTAAAATATAATTGGGCGGAATCATCAAAATATTTAGCAAAGCCTCATTTTGATGCGGGTTCTTTCACGCTCGCGATTGCAGAGAGTTGCTCTGGTCTTCGGATTGGAAAAGGGCCTGATGATCTGACGCCAGTGGAACATAAAGAAGACCATGCGCTTTTTATGGTCTCAAGCAATTTCCAGAAAGTGTTGGAGACGGATGAGATTGCTCCTGGCTGGCACGATGTGATTCAGCTTGATGAAACGCAGATCGGCAAACCCTTTGCGCGCTGGGCGATTGTTGCTTTTCTAGATGCTGAAAATGTTGAGGCGCTGCCTCGATCTGAGACGCATAAGCATTACATCCCAACAGAGGAAGTTGCGTCCGTCTTCGCTGACGCTACGACGAGATAAGCCGCTCCTCACCATGATGCTACGATAAAATACCAGTCATGCTGAATTTATTTCAGTATCTCTCTATAATTGCAGACAGGCCCTGAAACAAGTTCAGGGCGACTCTTTTTCTTTGACTCTCTTTGTAGGATTGCCTTACGCTTCGTCTTCAGATCCATCGCTGTCATCAGAATCATAATCTGGATCTTCAACCTTCGCAATGATGGCTTTAAGATCAGGATTTTCACCTGCAAATACAGACTTCATTGTTTCCTCAATGAAGTTGTCGAAGAAATCATTAAAGTCTGCATGGTCTGTTACAGTCTCCCCATTTTCCATCTCCACCTTATTGAATTGATAGATAAAGGTGATAAAGTGCTCAATAGAAGAGATCCATTGCTGGGGCGTTATTGCATCGAGGCTGAGCAAGAACAAAGCTTTGATAAGACTGTAATTATCACTATAAGATAATTCCATAAAATAATGACTTGCTGCTGTTGACCCAAAATGACGATGGAGAATCTCCAAGAGACTCTGTCTTAAAAAGGCAATATTACCTTGCAATAAAGGACGGGGAAGATTCATAAATCTTTCCACCATTTTTTTTGCTCTGTTTATATCTGCTGTGATGCAGACTATACTTAGAGCGGCTTTAAAAGGAGTGAGCCCGATGGGATGGTGTGGATCGTTTAATAATGGACGAATGGATTCAAAACATCTGATAAAATTTAATAACAGGGCTTCTGTTTCATGAGCAGGTGTTTTTTTTCGTTCAAAATCAACAAGCGCTGTCGCTATAAAGGAAATAACGCTTGGTTCAGTTTTAGTTTCTGAAAGAAAAGACTGTTCGATCATTTGTGTCAGAAGGGCTTGAAGACTTGCTTGTGATAATTTTGCGAGAACGGCAAGTCCATTTTTTGAAAAAGTGTTTTGAACAAACACATCTGGCTCTTGTGTAACGATATGCAGAAGTTGGTTCAAGTCTTCAGGAAAATCAGGTAATTCTTTTAGTAGATCAAGAGATCTCATCAGAAAGTAAGAAAAAAGAAAAGGTTCTTTTCTTAGTGTTTCTGATTGTGTACTGATAAATGTCTCAAAGACTTGTCTTTGAGTTTCATGTAAATGCGTCATGAGGTTAAAGAGATTCTGAGTGGTGAGTTGGCCTGCATTGAGGCTGCGTGCAAAAGCCCTCACATGTTCATGATTTGAATTGATATCGCTCTCTATATTATCAATAATATGAGATTGTAAGAGAGGCCTAAAAATAACATCCAACATTTTTCCCCAATACTGGCGTCTTTCTTTGTAATCAGGGCGCGCAGATAATTGACTTTGTAATTCTTGATAGGTTTGATTGAGCCTTCTATCGAGTTCAGTATCTTCCCTCAGAAACAAAAGAATATTATCATTATCATAAAAAAGATGGTTATGCTGATCAAGGCTAATAAATCCTCTTGCAACAGCATTATAAAAGGCATTTGTGAAATGGTGAATGTTCAGGGCTGAATCTGAATCGATGAGGATGAGCTCGCCTATCATATCAAAAGTTAGAGAGCCTTTTTGCATCAAGTGCAGACAGTTTGTGAGGCATTTAATTCCAATCGCGGCTGATTTTTGAACTTTAATCTCTCTCAAGAAAAATCGATTGAAGAGAGTAAAGGAAAAGCGAGGCAAAGAGATAATGCTTTGAGACAGGTCAGTCATTTCTCTTAGCTGTTCAGGAGTGGGGCTTTGACTCAAGAAAGCATTAGCTATTCTAGAAAAGAATGTGAGTGCACCTACCGGATCTTGAGAGACAGTTTTTAACTGCATGGATTCTTTAAATTGTGATATGCAGATGTCGATGCATCTGGCCTGGTCTTCACTAAAATTAATTGATAAAAAGCTTTTAAGGGCATCAAAGCTAATAAGATCGCATAGCTCTCTTAGATTCCTCATGGTGAGGGCTCCGCTTGATTCTACGTTTTTAGGATTATATCGAGCCATTGTGTCGAGAAGAGATTGACATTTATAAGCTTTCGTCAGATCTGGTGTTAACTTTTCTACTCTCTCGAATCTGCTGTGTAGGAGCAAGTGAAACCAAGCCTGGAGTTCTCGCAGGAACAGTATCTCGGCCGATAGATTTGTATAATCACATTGTTGAATGCGGATGACTGTGCGGCTGCCTAAAGAAACTGCGTGTAAATCAAAGGCTGCATATGCTGTTGCGACTCTTGTAAAAATGATGGAGACAGGATAATTTGAGAAAGGTTCACGGGGGATAAAGGGTGTCCAAATGCGACTTGACCTATCAGACGCTGTCATTAATCGATTTATGACTTTTGATGTTTGGGAGAGGCTCACGATGTCAGATGGTGATAAATCCTGTTGGGTAATGTGTTCTAAAATTTGACCTTGTTCAATAGTGTATAAAAAACTCATTGTATGTAGCACCCTCTATTAAGAATAAAATTAAATATAAGTGATTGAGGTTTACATGTCAATCATTTATATGAAGGTGATCATGGTAATTATCCCTGGTATTGATGAGTTAAATCACATAATTGTATAGTTTGGTCCGCCGCCGCCCTGAGGCACAGTCCAGTTGATGTTTTGCATCGGATCTTTAATATCGCAGGTTTTGCAATGAACACAGTTCTGCGCATTGATCTGAAGCCTTTTTTTGCCATCGGCTTCGGTAACAATCTCATAAACGCCTGCAGGACAATAGCGCTGTTCAGGTGCATCATACAATGGAAGATTGATTGTAATCGGATCATCTGGATCCTTTAATTGCAAGTGGCATGGCTGATCTTCCTCATGATTGGTTCCAGAGATGAATACAGAAGAGAGCTTGTCGAAGGTCAATTTACCATCAGGCTTTGGATAGGCAATGGGTTTAAATTCATCCGCAGGTCTAAGGCAGGTGTGGTCAGCGTGATTTTTGAAAGTCCAAGGCGCTCTGCCTCTGAGAATGTAAGTGTCAAGAGCGGCATAGGCAAGGCCAACCCAGAGTCCTTTATCAAAGGCTGGTCGGATGTTTCTTTCTCTATACAGCTCATCATAGAGCCAGCTTTCCTTGAATTTTGTCTCATAGGTAAGCGCTTCATTACGGGCTGTATTGGTTTCATTAGACAAATGCTCAAAGACAGCTTCAGCTGCGAGCATGCCAGATTTCATGGCTGTGTGATTGCCTTTGATCTTGGGAACGTTCAAGAAGCCAGCCGTATCACCAACAAGAACGCCACCCGGAAAAGTGAGTTTTGGCAGAGATTGAAGTCCGCCTTCACTGAGGGCTCTTGCGCCATAGGCAAGACGTTTGCCGCCTTCAAGAAGCGGCGCAATGGCAGGGTGAAGTTTAAAACGCTGCATTTCATCAAAAGGTGATAGGTAAGGGTTTTCATAATCAAGGCCAATCACGAAGCCAAAGGAGATGCGATTGTTCTCCATGTGATAGATGAAACTACCACCATAGGTCTTGCTATCAAGTGGCCAGCCGATGGTGTGTGAGACTTTACCAAGGACATGGTTCTTCGGGTTGATCTCCCAGACTTCTTTGAGGCCAATTGCATAGGTTTGCGGATCGCAGTTTTGACGAAGCTTGAACTTTTCAAAGAGTATTTTGGTCAGAGAGCCTCTGCAGCCTTCAGCAAAAATGGTTTGTTTGGCTTGCAGTTCAACACCTGGTTGAAAATGAGCCGTCTTTTCACCTTGCTTGTTAATGCCCATATCGCCTGTGGCAACGCCGATCACTTGATTTGATTCATTATAAAGAACCTCTGCCCCTGCAAAACCAGGATATATTTCAACGCCGAGGCTTTCAGCTTCACTCGCTAGGAATTTTGCAAGTTGGCAAAGGCTGATGATATAATTGCCCTTATTGTGCATTTGGGGTGGATTGGGGAGAGAAAAGATTTTGTCTTTGGTCATAAAGCCAAAGTGATCTTCAGTGACAGGACAGGTGAGGGGCGCTCCCTTTTCTTTCCAGTCGGGCATCAACTCATCAAGGGCTCTGGGTTCAAAGACAGCGCCAGAGAGAAGGTGGCCTCCGATTTCTGCAGCTTTTTCGATGAGGCAGACGGATAGATCTTTGTTGTGTGCTTTTGCCAATTTTTTCAGTTGAATAGCAGCTGATAGGCCTGAAGGGCCTCCGCCAACAATCAGCACATCAAATGCCATGACGTCTCGATCTGATCTAATGGATTGTGTCATAAAAACTCCCTGGCCTTTCCTTTGATTGTTTGTTATTGTATGAAAAAGGTCTTTATTAGGATATAAGAATTTGGTCGATACTGCTAGAAAAAATAAATTATTAGTCACCTCAGCTTTGGCTTGGATTCATGAGCAAGGTGTTGATGAAATTTGCACCGATGAACCTCTTTCCTGGATTGGGCGTCCTGCCTTTAAAGCGCCTGTTCAGAGCGAAAAGGTTGTGCAGCTTGATCCGGTTCGCTTCCAAAAGACCCAAGAAAAAGAAAGTTTTGTGGCATCAGACATATCTCCATCAATCTCTCCCACTGATGTTCAGGCGCCGCCGATTGAGACTGAGCAATATGATGTTCTACCAACAACGCATAAGAAGTTGATTGCTGAATGGGAGCAACTCGATATTCCTGCTGCGCGTACGGCGATGCATTTTGTGGCTCCTATGATGAAAACAAAGGCCAAAATTTTGATTATCGGCGAAACACCTTCAGCAGAAGAAGATCAAATGGGCGAAATCTATGCCGTGGGCGATCGAACGACTTTGCTTAAGAATATGCTGAATGCAATCTCTATGCCTTGGGATGATTGTGCTTTTGCTTATTTGATTCCGTGGCGGCCTCCGGGGAATCGGGAGCCATCATTGGCTGAAATTAAGGCATCTCTGCCTTATTTGCTTCGCTTTATTGAAATGGTGAAGCCTCAGTCGATTCTTTTGCTCGGCGGCATTGTGGGCAGAGCCCTGCTGGGTAAGGAAGAAGCGATCTCTAAGCTCATTGGTCCATGCTATTCTTTTTCAGAAGCTCAGATCTCCACTTATGTGATTCATAATTTGCAAACACTTTTGGCAACGCCTTTTTATAAAAAGCAAGCCTGGCAAGCTCTGTTGAAGTTATCACAGGCTTTGAAGGCGGAAAAGAAATGAGCTCATCAGAATCAAAGAGGTGCTGGATTATTGCTGACAATAAGGCTGGCATGATTAATCAAGCCATTGGCCTTGCTGAAGCTTTGGGTTATCCTTTTGAGATTAAAACAAATGGGCTTAAATGGCCTTGGAATTTGCTGACTCCCTTTGTTCGCTTGCCTTATTCATTCTGTCAATCCGAGGGAACAGATGAGCTAAAGCCTCCATGGCCAGATGTGATTATTACTTGTGGGCGGCAGAGTATTTTGCCAGCGCTGTGGGTTAAGAAGATGAGCAAGGATAAGGCTTTTCTGATTAAAATTCAAAATCCTCAAATCTCCCTATCTCTGTTTGATCTTGTTGTTACGCCTCAGCATGATTTGATCACGGGATCAAATGTGATTCAAACAATTGGATCACTTCACCGTGTGACAAATGATGTATTGGACAAAGCAAGACTTGAGTGGTCAGAGACATTTAAGGATCTGCCAAAGCCCATTTTTTCAGTCATTATCGGAGGCAATTCAAAGCATTATGAGATGACGCCTGACAAAACAGAGCAATTTATGTCAGATCTTGTTACGTTAGCAAAGAAGAAGGGCGGATCTCTTTGTGTAACCGTTTCACGCCGGACTCCTGATTTTGCAAGGAGCATCATTGCAGAAAAGATCAAATCTGTGCCGCACTTTTTTTATGAGGGAGAGGGGCCGAATCCCTATTTTGCTTTGATGGCTTTTGGCGATTTTCTCTTTGTGACTGAGGATAGTGTGTCAATGGTGAGTGAGGCCTTGAGTACAGGAAAGCCAACCTATCTTTTACCACTTGAATCAAAGGGCTCAAACAAATTTAAAAGATTTCATGATGCTGTTTATAAGGCTGGATTGGCGAGGCCATTCACAGGTACGATTGAGGTCTATGATTATAAGCCTCTTTACGAGACCAAAGAGATCGCTGAGCGGATAAAAGCCTCTTTGAGGTGACGTCACTTTTCTTGACATGATCTCAAATCAGAGGTCAAATAAAAAGAAAAAGGAAAAGAGATGTCTATAAAAAATACAGGAAAATCATTTGGATCGCTTGCAAGATTCTTTCACTGGCTCATCGTTTTGCTGATTATCGGATCATTTGGCACAATGATCACTGTCGACGAATTACCAGAACAAAGCAGTTGGGTTGGGGTCCTTTATAATTACCATAAATCAATTGGTGTAACCATTTTGGCTCTTGTTGTATTTCGTTTGTTGTGGCGTTTGATGAATGTGGTTCCAAAGCCAGCCGCCGGTCTGCCAAAATGGCAAATTGCAGCAGCTCATGCAGCTCATTACTTCTTGTATTTTGCGATGTTTGCTTTGCCGATCTCAGGTCTGATCTTCAATAAATACCCAATTGAGTTCTATTATCTATTCCAGATCCAGCCGCTTGAAACACCTTTTTTGCCTGATGTGAAAAAGTTGATCAAAGAATTTCACGAAACATTTGCTTGGATCGTGTTAGGTGTGATCGGGGCTCATGTTGGTGCTGCATTATGGCATCATTTTGTGCGTAAAGATAACACATTGAGACGCATGATTTCTGGATAGAATTTTTCAACAATATTTTCTGCAGCTCTGAGAGAGACCTCCCCTAAAGTGCGGAGGTCTTTCATTTCCTGCGCTTGCAGTGATGTATTGGCAGGTCGAAGTCGCATATCAACAGCTTTACGTTGCTTTGGTGTATAGGTTGTTTCAGCCATTTGCTGTGCAAGAGGAGCTGGTTTAGCACCCGCCGTTTGTGTTTGATTGTGTGTGAATTTCTTTTGGATGCTTGCATAAATGGCACCAAGTGATTTTTCATTGCCATTATTGTCATGGAAGAGTTTGTAATTTGTTTGAGAGGCTTTTGGAAAGTGAGTGGCTGCCGATTGTCCTGATCCATTTTTGAGTTCTTTCAAAAAGCGCACAGCACCATTTGGGCCAAGAAGATGGCAGAAATAAAGATCTGTGTCGGTGACATTGCGGTGAAGTTTTGATTGCAAGTAGGCTTTGTTTTCTTGAGAATATTTTGCAGCCATAAATGCAGAAAGCTGAGGGTTCTTTTTTAAATTGAGGATTTCTTGCTTATCTGCAGGATTGCTCACAACATATTTGCCATCACTTGCTTTAAAAATTTTATTCGCAAAGCCTGAGAGGCCGCATTCGTGTCCGTGATTATGAACCATCTGAAGCCATGTCTGGTCAACAAATTGGTAAAGGCCTTCGGCTGAGGATGTTTTGCATTTGGCAGTTGCATTGCAATCACTTTCGATGGCAGCTTTTTTCATCAGGTAGGAAAAATTGACACCTGTTTTATGACTAGCGGCTAAAATTGCCGATTGAATTTCTGCTTTAGCCGGTTGAGACAGGCTCTTCGTTGCAGCCATATTCATTTGGTTTCTTTGTATAGTCATTGTATTTTCCTATTTTGATTACATCGAATTCAGAGTATGATACTTGTAGGTTAGATGCAATTACTGTGCCACAGTTTTTAAAAAAGGAAAATAAACATGCCAAGCCCTTTTATTCCTGCTGAAAAAAAAATATTTTTCCAATTGAAAGCAATTGGAGATCTTGAGACGATTCTCTCGTATGCCTCCTTTTCTGATTATTCAGCGGATTTGATTCAATCTGTTTTATCAGCAGCAAGTGAATTTGCACGCGATGTTTTGGCTCCTTTAAATTTGATGGGGCATTTGACAGAGGCTCATTACGACAATGGTGTGGTAACGCAGCCAGCTGGCTTTAAAGAAGCTTACCAAATGTTTGTTCAAAATGGCTGGAACACATTGCCTTTTCCAGTTGATAAGGGCGGCCAAGGATTGCCATGGCTTGTGGCTTTCGCGATTCAAGAGCTGTGGCAATCAGCCAATATGTCCTTTGCACTTTGTCCTGTTTTGAATCAAGGAGCCATTGAATTGATGGTGAGTCATGCCTCGAAAGACTTGCAGGCAAAATTCTTGCCAAAGCTTATGACGGGTGAATGGACAGGGACCATGAATTTGACAGAGCCTCAGGCGGGATCAGACGTTGGTGCTGTAAAAACACAAGCAGTGAAAGAAGGTGATCATTACCGTATCAAGGGACAAAAAATATTTATTTCATATGGTGAGCATAGTTTAACAGAAAATATTATCCATATGGTTTTGGGGCGTATGCCAAATGCAGCGCCTGGCACAAAAGGCCTTTCTCTCTTTCTTGTGCCAAAGTTCTTGGTCAATGAGGCAGGGCAATGTACTGAGCGTAATGAGATTCACTGTATGGCTATTGAAAAGAAAATGGGTCTTCATTGCTCGCCTACAGCTGTTCTTTCTTATGGTGATGATAAAGGCGCCATTGGTTATTTGATGGGTGAAGAAGGACAGGGTATCTCACTTATGTTTGTGATGATGAACAACGCAAGAATCTCTGTGGGATTGCAAGGCATCGGTATTGCAGAGCGTGCTTATCAACAGGCTTTAGATTACGCTAAGACTCGTATTCAAGGAAAATCTGCGAAGGATCCGAAAGGACCATCTGTGCCGATTATTGATCATATTGATGTACGCC
>JAGPBS010000066.1 GCA_018063245.1 Alphaproteobacteria bacterium
CAGTATATACAGAGATGAAAACTCTTCAAAAATCACCTAAAGTTATCTCTGCTTTGTTCGAAGCCCCTTTAGTTAAATACGCGGCTTGATATTCAAAATTCGACTATGTTACACTGTCGGAGTAATAATTAGAATTACCATTACCAATTAAAGAAAGCTCATTAAACTCCCGTGCAGATGTATTGGTTGCTGTAAAATTCGTGTCAAGCGGTAAATTATCAAGAGTTGCGTCCGTCGTAACGCCTAAACCTCCTGCCAAATTAGAAATAGTCCCCAATGTAGAAAATGTATTCGCCGCCGTATCAGTAACATAATAATAAGCCCCCCCCCGCGCTACAACACCTAAACCACTTGCAAAAGGGTTAGCACTGGTCGCTAAGAAATTTGCGCTACTTGCACCATTCACCGCCATTCCATCATTTGTAAAATCCCAACTAGCCGTGATGGTCGCCTCAGCCACGGATGCATAAAGACTTGCCGCCAATATGCCAAATGTTAAAAGAACTTTTTTCATTGCTTGCACTCCTTCTTTATGAATTGTTTCAATTCGGTATTCGCATTTAAAATAAGATTAAAAACACTGACTCTTACTTTTCATCGCAATAACCTTGCATATGTCATAGCAAAAAGCGTGCCAAGTTGAAAAGTCAATAAAATCATACAATTATACAATAATCATTGTTAGTAATTAAGATTGTTTGTAAAAAAAATTGACATTTTTGTTTCTTGTCATTTGATCGCAACGCACTTGCCATTATGGGCGGCTGTGTCATTCCAATTATTTCTTGTCATTCCGGCTCTTTCTTGTCATTCCTGCGTTCTTCTTTGTCATCCCTGCGGTCTGTACAACTTGTTTCGGCATCTCAAGATCCTGAAACAAGTTCAGGATGACAAGGTGGGTCAGGATGACAAGGTTGGAAGCTCAGGATGATATGTGGGTTTGGTTCAGAGAAGTTTTCATCCTCTTAGAAGGGAAAAATCACACATGATTTCGCATTATATTGCTGTTGGGATTCGCATGTCTCTGTGCTATTCTCAGCATTGGACTCAGCATCGGTTTTTTCTTTTTGGGTCTGAAATTGGTAAGATTCATATAGAAAGCTCCCTATGAAATACAGATATTTCCCTTTCGTTCTGGTCACCCTGTGCCTGATAGCTTGCAGCTCAGAAGAGCAGGCTTTGTATGAACAGAAACCTGCTTTTTATTCCTATATTTTTGGTAACGTTTATCAGGAAAAAGTTGATAAAGAAACACATGCCGATGTTTTGTCAACACCAGCGAGTTGCCAGAAAACTGTCACTGCTCTTGCGGCTTTAAAAGCGCTTGGGCCTGATTTTCAGTATGAGACAAAATTATATGCTTCTAAAAAAGAGGGCGTGCTACAAGATGTGGTAATCGGTTTTGTTGGGGATCCGACTTTGACATCTGATGATCTCACTAAGCTTTTGTCTTCAATCAAAGGCCAGACTGTTCAGGGATACATTCTTCTGGATGCATCGCGCTTTACAACGCAAGTCTATTCACCCAATGTCATGATTGATGATATGGGGTCTTACTATATGCCACCAGTTTCGAGTATGAATATCGATAGCAATCTTTTTGAAGTGAAAATGCCACCTGGTCCTGTTGGTCAATTGATTAAAGCCTCCAGTGATAGTCCCTTTGCAATTGATGCAAAAGTCACAACAGCAGAAGAGGGGGATCCATTGAAGATTGTTTGGGTTGGAGATCGCATGAAAGCAACAGGCCATGTGAATCCGAATGAGGAAATGAAACCAATCATGGTATCGCCTAAGACCATTGACACCTTTGCTCTTTATAAAATGCAGCGCGTGATGGATCAATTGCAAATTAAAGGAAATATTGTGATTGTAAAAGATCGCACGAAATTACCGAAGGATGTGGGTGAGGTTGCGTCACATCGTTCAATACCGCTTAAGGATATTCTGCCGCCAGCCTTAAAAATGTCTGATAATTTTGTGTTTGATAGTCTTTATCTAACGATGCTTCATCGATTTTCAAAAGAGGCAGTCATTGATGATTGGGCGCAAGGCGATGCGGTGATGAAAGCATTGATGAAGGATCATTATGGGGTTGATATGGAGAAGGCTTTGATGGTTGATGGGTCGGGTCTTTCGCGTTATAATCGGATACAGCCTCTTATGCTGTTTCAGGTTTTAAAGAAAGGCTATGAAGACAAAAACTTCGTGAATGCTCTTGCAAGACCAGGTGAAGAGGGCAGTACTTTGAAAAATAGAACAGATCTACCTGAAAAGCTCTATGCAAAAACAGGTGGGCTTATGGGTGTGAGCTGTCTTTGTGGTTATGAATTGGAAAATCCTGAGGATCCAAAAGCCTTTGTTGTAATGGTGAATGGCTTTGCGCCGACGGCAAAGGAACTCTTTCAAGTGATCGATCCTTTTATTCATAAGTCACTTAGGTAGAGATTCTTATTCTTTATCTTCTGTTTCTGGATCAAATGTTCGTTTAACGGGTCGTCCTGCTTTCACAAAGCTGAGAGCAGATGAATTGATGGAGTAGCGTTTACTTGTCGGCATTGGTCCATCTTCAAAAAAATACCCTAAGTGAGATGTGCAGCGAGAGCAAATAACTTCAGTTCTCGGAAAGCCGATAGCGCCTCTGGCTGTATCATCAGGATCTGGTCGTTCAATGATAGCGCCTGGAAGAACATCAAAGAAGCTTGGCCATCCTGATTTGGAATCAAATTTTGCCTCTGAGGTGAAGAGTGTGTGATCGCCACCGCAACAAGCGCAGTAATATTTCCCTTTTTCAGAAAAGCGCGTATATTGGCCAGATCCTTCAGGATCTGTTCCTTTTAAACGACAAATTCTGTAGGTCTCTTTTGTCAATTTTTGTTCATAATATTCGTTTGGTTGTCTGCGATAATCAAATTCTGCGCCCGTGGCTTGATCGGATAGAAAAAGAAAGGCGCAAAAGAAAGCTGTAAAGAGTGTTGTTGAGTAATGCATATATTGTTGTATCCTGTTGAAAATTTTAAAGCCGAACATGTTCTGCTCTAAAGCCGATGCCGATGATATAGCCAATGAGTTTTTGTAATAAAGGTGAGCGAAAGATCACTTTGAGGATGAAAGGTGGCTGAAAAGGTTGATCTTTTTTCAGGGCAGAAAAAAGAATGCGCTTATGCATCATGAGTTGCATGGCTTGTGTCATTTTAACAGGAAAAGTTCTGCGACGTTGGATAGCTTCAAGATCTGATTCAGTGACATTTTGTTGATTTAAAGGCTCAGCTAGGCGATTGGCCGTTGCGATTGCATCTTGGATTGCAAGGTTAATGCCAACACCACCAACGGGCGACATGGCGTGAGCTGCATCACCAATGCATAAAAGTCCTGGGCGATACCATTTTTTGAGAAAATCCACCTTGACAGTTAAGAGGCGAATTTGATCCCAGCTTTTTAATTCTTTTGTGCGGTTTTCAAATAGAGGCTCAACCTTTGCAATTTTTTCAAGCACAGCTTTTAGCCCTTCGGCTTTAATTCGATCAATTTCCCCCTTGGGAATCACATAGCCACATTGCCAATAATCGCCGCGATTGATGGTCACTAAGATTGTGCCGGGCAGAAAGCGTCCCATCGAGTCAGTGCGATCTGACTCCTTACGAGCGATTTGAAACCAGAGAACATCAATGGGCACGCCAAAATCTTGCACTTCTAATTGTGCTTTGTCGCGGGTGGCTGAGTGTCTGCCATCTGCACCAATGACGAGATCAGCATGAATGGAGAGGGTTCCTTTTGGTGTTTCAGCGATGATGCCAGTGATTCTCTCGTTAGAATCGTAAATGAAATCCATAAAACTTGTTTCCATGAGGCATGTAAAGTTTGGATAGGCTGCGGCTTTTTTCTTCAGAAAATTCAGAAAGTCCCATTGAGGGATCATGGCAATGTACGGTGCAATTGTATCCAGTTCAGAGAAATCAGCGAGCGTGACATTTCTGCCTTCGAGATTTGTTTTAAGCTCAAAGACTTTGTTGTGAGGTAAGTCTAGAAATTCATCAAGAAACCCGAGTTCTGAAATAACTTCAAGTGTTGAGGGATGAATCGTATCGCCTCTAAAGTCTCTGAAAAAATCAGCATGTTTTTCAAGAATAACGACTTCGATACCTTTGCGCGCTAATAAAAGAGCGAGCATCATGCCAGCTGGGCCGCCACCAACAATGCAGCAAGTTGTTGTGAGTGTGACGTTGGGTTTTGCTTTTGTCATTATTCTTCCTTAAGGATGTCACTTTAATCCTGCATATATTTCATCAAGGAAGAGTAAAAATCACAGGGCGCAAGAAAATAAATTAGGGGCGGCTAATACTCGTCATTGCTGTAAAGGTCACGTAATTCGTTGATGAAGAGTATCTGATTCGTCATCCTGAGGTCCGCAAAGCGGGCCGCGAGGATCCAGTCCTGAATGATCAACAAAAGAAACTGGTTGAGAGATTTCTGGATGGTCGCGTCGCTTCCACCTACGCCAAGGCTTCGGTGGACAAGTCGCTCCTCACCATGACGGTATTTATAGATTGCATTTACAACCTCTTCATCAACGAATTACGTGACCTTTACAGCAATGACGCAATGTTTTTGTTGCAATTTTTATTCGAGAGTCGATGTTGGGACCCAAGTGCCGTTGGTGTAAGTTGCTTCATCTGGGCCAGACCAAGGAGGTATTGTGACACAGATAAAAACAAGATCGCCCTCATCGCTGCGATATTGAAAATGTGTTCCTAAAGGGATATCGATACTAACACCGGCTTGAAGAGATGTTATGGATTCTTCTTCACCATTCTTGCGCCATATAGATCCTTTTCCGGATAAGACAAACCAAAATTCACAAACCGTATTGTGATAAATGGCATTTGAAATGAGGCCTTCTTTCAAAGTACAAATAAGCCATGCCGCCGAGATGATTGTTCATGAGAAGTCTTACTTCTGCGCCTGCGGGTGAGCGGTGTTGGTAATCATTTGGAATGTTGATTGTCTTCATTTTATGGTGCTTTCCTTATTCATATAGGTACTATAAGCGGCGGTTACGCAAAGTAAAGAGAAATTTTTTCTAAATTCTGGGTTTGTTTTTAAATTGGTAATAAAGATATTCTATCTTTGACAATATGTATATCTTATGGTTAATTGGTATCAGCTCGAAAAAATAAGAAATAAGGAGTTTAGAATGAAAAAGATACTTGTTCCCGTTAAGCGTGTTGTGGATTACAACATTAAAGTGCGTCCAAAGGCTGATGGCTCTGATGTTGATATCGCTCATGCCAAAATGTCGATGAACCCATTTGATGAGATTGCCGTTGAAGAGGCTGTGCGCTGTAAGGAAAAAGGCCTTACAGAAGAAATCACAGTTGTGACCATTGGTCCGGAAGCAGCGCAAGAAACACTGAGAACAGCATTGGCTTTAGGTGCAGATAAAGCGATTCACATTGTGGCAAATGAGTATCGTGAACCGATTAATGTTGCGAAACTTCTCTCAGCCATTGTGAGAAGAGATTCATACGATTGCGTGATTATGGGCAAGCAAGCCATTGATGACGATTGCAATCAAACAGGACAAATGTTAGCGGCTCTACTCGACTGGCCGCAAGGGACTTTCGCATCAAAGCTTGATGCACAAGGATCAGAAATTATGGTCACCCGTGAGATCGATGGTGGTCTTGAAACGCTCGCACTCAAATTGCCAGCTGTTGTAACAACAGATTTGCGTTTAAATGAACCGCGCTATGCAAGCCTGCCAAATATTATGAAGGCGAAAAGCAAGCCGCTTGAAAAAATTCAAGAAGCTGATTTAGGGATGGCTCTCTCAAAACATCAGGAATGCATCAAAGTTGCAGAACCACCAACACGTCAGGCTGGTATCAAAGTTGCATCTGTTGAAGATTTGCTCAGCAAACTGAAGTCTGAAGCAAAAGTATTCTAATCACAGCATCTTATCAAAATCAAAATTGAGGATTTACACATGGGAAAAGTTCTGATCATCGCCGAACATGACGGCAAAACAATTAAACCTTCAACCTACCATATTGCGAAGGCTGCGCAAAAAATCTCAGGCGGGGCTTATGATGCTTATATTGCAGGCTCAAGCATTGGCTCTTTGGCTGCAAACTTAGGCAAAATGGATTCATGCGTATCGGTCTATGCTGCAGATGCGGCGCATCTTGGGCATCAACTGGCTGAAAATATAGCGCCAGCGCTTGCCTCTTTGATTAAGGATAAAGGCTATACGCATGTTTTAGCGCCAGCAACAACATTTGGTAAAAACCTTATGCCACGCGTTGCGGCTTTATTAGATGTGTCAATGCTATCTGAAGTCACAGCCATTCAATCTGCTGACACGTTTGAGCGTCCGATCTATGCAGGGAATGTGATTTCAACAGTGAAATCTTTGGATCCAATCAAGGTGATGACAGTGCGGGCAACAGCTTTTGATGCTGTGTCTGTTGGGTCAGGCTCAGCGAAAACAGAAGCAGCACCAGCGGGAGCAGACAAGGGGCTTTCTCGCTTTGTGAAACAAGAGCTTTCTGTTTCTGAAAGACCTGAATTGACAGCGGCGCGCATTGTGATTTCTGGCGGTCGTGGTATGGGATCGGGTGATAATTTCAAAATGATTGAACGCATTGCTGATAAATTGAATGCAGCTATTGGTGCCTCACGTGCAGCAGTTGATGCGGGTTATGTGCCGAATGACTACCAAGTAGGGCAAACAGGTAAGATTGTGGCTCCTGACTTATATATTGCTGTTGGAATTTCTGGCGCAATTCAGCATTTAGCTGGGATGAAAGATAGTAAGATCATCGTTGCGATCAATAAGGATGAAGATGCCCCAATTTTCCAAATTGCAGACTATGGCTTGGTGGGCGATCTGTTCCAAATTCTCCCAGAGCTTGAGAAGAAGCTTGATGGCTATTTAGGGTGAGATTTTAGAGCTACCCATTTTTAATCTAGATAATCGTCATTCAGAGCCACCTCCTTTAAGAGGTGGCGTGGAATCTCAGCAATACTAAAACACAAGACAATGCTTGTTGATACATCCTAGAGACTCCATCAGCCTACGCCAAGGCTTCGGTCTGACAGGCGGGCTCCTGAAGGAGCCCTCTGAGTGACGACGTTAGCTTATCTTGCAATGCTGAATTTAAACCAGCATCTCTTACCCTTTGACAATTCTACTCTTCTGATTTAATAATAAGCCAAACATTAAACTGGAGAGTGAATAATGGCGACGCTTTACTTCGATACTGAGTTGGGTGAATATTGTGAATTGAATTGGTCGAGGGCTATTGTTATCTCTGGCGCTAATGTCTGTGATGCAGAATCAGACGATCCTATTGTTTCAAGGGCAGAGGTTCATATTTGGGACTTGATTCTCTCGTTTCTGGGTGATCAAGCAATCAATATGCGCAAGGTCTCCAGTTTCTTTGTGCGCCCTGAGTTTCGTCAAACTTATGAAGACTCACCGATTTGTCTTTATTCAGAAGCATCTAAGACCGATTTTGGGCGTTTTATTAATCATTTACCACCAGCCCAGAATATCAAAACAAATGTGAGCGTTTATTTACAGCCCTCAGAGCATAATCATTGGGGATCAGTATTTTATCCTTCTGAGTGGTTAGTGATTCAGTATTTTATGCCAAAAATCAAAAATCTATCGACTCTTATATTGGAAGGTGATTATGAATATATTGGGTGGCCTGATGCCGGATTTCCGGATCATGTGGTCTCGAGGATTGTAACCTTTGAAGAGGTCCCGAACTGGGGTGTGATCACACTATTTAACGCTCTTGAAAGCCTGGGGTGTAAATTGAAAGAGAGGGCAATTTGGTAGAATTGCCGCGCAAAGGAGATCTCGCTTCATTGCGCTCCTTTGATTTGCTGGCTTATGTTGATAGCGTGCCATTGTCTTTAGATGGTGTTTCTTCTATTTTGCACGCGATGCCAAATTTAGAGAGGCTTCAAATTGTATTGGAGCCATCTCGTCAGACTTCTGGGAGCCTATCATTAGAGCCACTAGCCTTAAAGCATCTGCGAAGCTTGAGGCTCTCTTGGTTAATGGATATGACATCGCTGGATTGGATGCATTTATTATTAGCAGCGCCTAATATTAGAGAGCTGAGACTGGCCCGTTGTTCAAGTCCAGCAGGCGGATTTCAAACGTTAAATGTAGCCGACTTACCTTTTTTAGAGAAAGCTGAATTTCGTTATATTCCCATGACGGTGCTTGGATTGAAGGCCTTTTTTGCAGCAGCGCCTCGGCTGAGAAAAATGACATTTAAAAATGATTCAGAGACTTACACACCATTTGAGAGATGTGAGTTTCAAGAAGAGCTCTATTCTTCAATGCGTGAGATTGCTATTTATTTTGATGGCAGTCAAAAAGGGGCAATTGATTCATTTCTGCCTTTTATTGAAAGAATGCCGAACCTTCAATCGATTTATTTGACACAGTGTTCTGTTTCAAAAAAGGAGGTTGATGAAGGTGTTTTTGCAGGCCTATACTTACTTAAATCTTTCAAATTGGTGCAGTCAGCCGTTACGGGATCATATTTGGGATCGCTCTTTAATGCTGCGACGAGCTTAAAATCACTCTTTTGGAACGACTCTGTTTGTGATTCGCCTCTTGAATATCTGAACAAGCAAGCATTGTGTCAATTATCAATTCTTGATTTTAGGAATGTTAAATTAGCA
>JAGPBS010000067.1 GCA_018063245.1 Alphaproteobacteria bacterium
CAAAGTATAAGGCGCGCGTTGGAAAATTAAAAACCCCTCATGGCGTGAGTCAAACGCCTAACTTTATTTTCTGTGAAACAAAGGCTGCGATTAAGGCCATGAATCCAGTCGAAATGAAAGAGGAAGGCACGCAAATTATTCTATCAAATACCTACCATTTGATGATTCAACCGGGTGCAGATTTGGTTGAAAAGATGGGCGGTTTGCACCAATTCATGAAATGGGACGGCCCTATGCTCACCGACTCTGGTGGTTTCCAGATTTTCTCAATGGGGCATGGTTCTATTGCTGATGAAATCAAAGGCCGAGGACATGTGAATCGCAGAAAGACCTTGCTTAAAATTACAAGAGAAGGTGCCAAATTCCGTAACTACTTGAGTGGTGAAATGATTTTTCTAACACCTGAAAAATCGATCCAGATTCAAAGACAGCTCGGAGCGGACTTGATTGTTCAATTTGATGAATGTACACCTTACCACGTTGAAAAAAGATATACATATAAGTCAATGCAGCTGAGTCACCATTGGGGTGAGCGCTCTTTAGAAGAGTTCCATCGAGGTGATACTAAGAAACAGCAGCTTTACGGCATTATCCAGGGAGGGGTCTATCCTGAATTTCGTGAAGAAAGCGCTCTTTACACCAAAGAGCGCCCTTTTTTTGGAACAGCAATCGGTGGATCATTAGGTGCGAATAAAGAGCAAATGTATGAAGTTGTGAGTCATACAATGAAGATGGTTCATCCAGATAGGCCCGTGCATTTGCTAGGGATCGGTGGTATTGAAGATGTTTTCCACGGTGTTCGTCAAGGTATTGATACATTTGACTGTGTATCGCCAACACGGATTGCCCGTCATGGTTGGGCTTTGGCGCCAAAAGTTGCTAAGAATCGGGTTAATATTAGGAATGCTCACTGCAAAGATGACCAGGCGCCCATTTTAGAGGGCTGTGGTTGTTTTACTTGTCAGAATTTTTCAAGAAGTTACTTGCATCATTTGCTGAAAGCAGGCGAACTTTTAGCGCTGCAATTGATCACAAGGCACAATGTTCATATCATGAATCGCTTGATGAGTGAGATTCGTGAGGCGATTGTTGCCGATAGGCTTGATGAGTGTCAAAAAAGCTGGCTGTAAATGATGGTATGCGTGCTCATTATTGCTGTAAAAGTCACGTAATTCGTTGATGATAGGAGTCGCGTAGGGAAAATCTATCAACGTCATCGTCACCACCTATAATTTTGCAGAAGATAATCGTCATTCAGAGCCGCCTCCTTAAGAGGTGGCGTGGAATCTCATCTAATTAACAACTGAGTGCAATTTCATTTGAGAGATTGCAGAGACTCCACGGGCTCCTGTAGGAGCCCTCTGAGTGACGGTATTTTCATCTTTTCATCAACGAATTACGTGACTTTTACAGCAATGACGGTGTTTTTATTGCAAAGCCATCTCACCATTTACATTGCATCTTATTCATTTGACATTAAATTAAATATTTGTTAGTTTTGAGTCGCATTATTAATGACTAATTTCTATTTATAATAAGGACAATTTCAGATGGCAGGTTTGAACCCCAATTATGTGCGTGAACGTCTACAAGAGGTCTCTCAACAAATAGCAGAAGGCCGAGAGGCGATGAGAGCTTCGATGAGAGCATTGACAGATGCTTCTGGCGCAGGACACGTTCTCAATCATGGTTTTAAGTGCAAAGAAATAAAAGCGTTGGTGAAGAAAGGAGACTTCGGTGATGAGTCTCATTTGGTTTCTCGATTAAGTTCTGACTTATGGATTGAGGTTTTTGAATACCTGAGGCCGAGAGAGATTTATAGTTTCATCATAAGTTCTAGGTATCTGTGCATGAGTCTCGAATTAGATTCGATTATGAATCGATTCATCCTTTTGAATAATCGCAGTGATCAGTTATCATTCATGGGCCAATTAAAGTTTCTGAGTCCTGAGATTCAATTCCCTATGAGAAGAATTGAATCAAAGGTTATTTTTACGTTGAGAGAATTGAAAGAGTTGCAACAAAGATCAACCACGCCATTTACGTGCACGAGTCTTAAATTGAGCAGTTCTAAGGAGCTTTTAGAGGCGGCATCTCATATTCCATTCCTGACACAAGTTGATTTAACTCAGTCAAATTTGTCACCTGAAAAGCTTGGTTCTCTTTTGAAAACAGCAAAGGATTTAGAAGAGATAAATTTATCGAGTAATCACACAGTTTCTGATCAGAACATGACGACGCTTGATATTCAGTCTTTGCCGAAGTTGAAAAAGGTGGATTTGACACATTCATTTACCGGAATCTTGACTGTGATGTTTTTTGCAAAAGTCGCTCGCAATTTAAAAGAATTGAATTTGTTGGGTTGTGGTATTCTGCGCGATGAATTGGTGAATTTAGGGCTAAACTTGTTTCCTCGGCTTGAGCATATGAATCTCTCAGTATTGGAATTGAGAATGGATGATATCAGGGCGGTGTACTTAGCGGCTCCACGTTTAAAGACGATAGGTTATAGTTCTGAGCGTATTGTATCCAATAATCTCGAATCGTCTTTTTTTGATATGTTCGCAGGTTTGGCTCTTAGAGGTCATGCACGTGCTGAGTTTGAACTAGCCCGCCATTATGAGTATGGTTTAGGCGTTCAGGTTGATTTGATAGAGGCCATAAAAAAATATGAAAAACTTGCAAAAAGAGGGGACGTTGAAGCACAGCTTAGGCTCGGCCTTTGTTATTTAAGAGATGATTGCCCTCTGCAAAATAGTAATATAGCCTTAGAATGGCTTTTAAAAGCAGCAAGTCAAGGTTCAGTTGAGGCTTTGTATCAGCTTGGGATGATGTATCGTAACGGTAATGGTATTCCTCAAGATGATCAAGAAGCAGTTAAATGGTTTAAAATGGCTGAAAAAAAGAAACATGTGGGTGCTATTCTTGAGCTGGGTGATTGCTATTTTTACGGAGAAGGTGTCCGAGAGGATCGTGTCTTGGCACATTGGCAATATAGTACTGCATTTGTGAGGGCTGATAAAGATTCTAAGCTACGAAATATTGCAGCTGTAAAAGTTGGGGAGTGCCATTTATATGGTGCAGGTGGGGAGCGAGATGAACACAGTGCATTTTTCAAATTTCGGGAAGCGGCTCAGAATGGCTTTGCAAGGGCTCAATATTTGCTCGGTGTTTGTTATTTAAAAGGCCGGGGCACTCAGCAGGATAGTACTCAGGCGAGAGAATGGTTTGAAAAGGCTGCTCAGCAAAATGATCGTCATGCGATAATGGCTCTTCAAAAGATGGATGAATCGCAAGGCTCATAAAGAAGTTGACATTTTGTATTGAGTGAGGTAGATTTTGAGCATTACAAGACGCTTCAAGGTCTCATATGGGAAGCGCATCATTCTCGGCAATGATTATTCAATAATGTTGGATACATACATAAATGGTTGATACACATTTTTTTAAAACTGAAGGTCCCTTTCGGCTCGATGATCTTGCATGCCTTTCTGGGGCGAGCCTTGAGCGTTGTGATGATCCTTCGTTTTTGATCTCAAATGTAGCCTCTCTTGATCAAGCAGGGCAAAGCGATATTACTTTTTTTGATAATCGGAAATATCTTCCTCTGTTTCAAAATACAAAAGCAAAGGCTTGTTTTGTTGCGCCAAGTGCTGTTGCTGATGCCCCAGCAGGATTGATTCTTCTGGTGTCAAAAAATCCCTATAAGAGCTACGGTTTGGCAGCCAGCGCTTTTTATCCGCGGCCAGTTGCTGATTCAACGATTTCTGCGCAGGCAATCATTCATGAGACAGCAAAAATCGGCAAGGGCTGTGAAATTCGTCCTGGTGTGGTCATTGAAAAGAATGCACAAATTGGTGAGGATTGTTTGATTGCGCCAAATGTTGTGATCGGTGAAAATGTGATTATTGGCGATAATTGCATGATTGGCGCTTGTTCATCAATCTATTATGCAGTGATCGGAAGCAATGTTCGCTTGCACCCAGGCGTTCGGATTGGTCAAGACGGATTTGGTTTTGCCATCGATCCCACTGGCCATGTGCCGATTCCGCAATTAGGACGCGTGATTATTGAAGACAGATGCGATATAGGCGCGAATAGCTGTATTGATCGCGGCGCAGGGCCTGACACAATCATTGGGGCTGGAACCTTTATTGATAATTTGGTGCAAATAGGCCATAATGTGAAGCTTGGGAAGAATTGCGTGATTGTGGCGCAAGTTGGACTCTCTGGCAGTTCTGAGTTGGGTGATATGGTTGTGATGGCTGGGCAATCTGCAACAGTGGGTCACATTAAAGTCGGGGCAGGTTCCAGAATTGGTGGACAAAGTGCTGTTTTAAAGGATTGTCCTCCGATGTCAGAGCTTTTCGGAACGCCTGCTATACCAATTAAGCAACATTTGCGTCAAATTGTAACGTTACGCAATATGACTTTAAAGACAAAAGAGAATAGACAGTAGGATTAAAGATGACAACAGAAACACCCGTAGATATTGTTGATATTAATAGAATTATGACGATGATTCCTCATCGCTATCCCTTTTTGCTGATCGACAGAGTTTCAATTGCTGAGCTCGGTGAGCGTGCTATTGGGCTTAAAAATGTGACGATCAATGAACCGTTTTTCCAAGGCCATTTTCCTGGGCATCCTGTGATGCCTGGCGTTCTCATTATTGAAGCGATGGCTCAAACAGCTTGCATTTTGGTCGTGAAAACATTGGGGTCTGAATGTGAAGGAAAATTGGTTTATTTCATGAGCATTGAAGAAGCAAAATTCAGAAGGCCTGTTTTGCCAGGTGATCAAGTTCATCTTGAAGTGACCAAGATTAAAAATCGCGGCATGATCTGGAAGCTTGATGCAAAAGCAAAAGTAGATGGTCAATTGGTGGCAGAAGCTGTTATCACAGCAATGATTAGAGATTAAGGATAGATAAATTGACAAATGTAGAAAATATTACTTTTATACACCCGACAGCTATTATTGGACCTGATGTCCAAATAGGAAAAGGTGCCTATATCGGCCCTTACTGCGTTGTGGATGGTAAAGTTAAGATTGGTGATTCAGTCAGACTCATCTCTCATGTCTCTGTTGCAGGCAATACAACCATTGGTGAAGGAACGGAGATTTTCCCTTTTGCCTCGATTGGTCATATTCCCCAGGATTTAAAATTCTCAGGCGAAGAATCTGAGCTTATTATCGGAAAATTCAATAAGATCCGTGAACATGTGACAATGAACCCAGGCACACAAGGTGGCGGTCTTAAAACCATTATTGGCGATCGTTGTCTCTTTATGATGGCCTCACACGTTGCTCACGATTGTATAATCGGAAACAATGTGATTCTGGCGAATAATGCAACATTAGCAGGGCACGTCACTGTCGGTAATCATGTTGTGATGGGCGGCCTTTCTGCGGTTCATCAATTTGTTCGGATTGGTGAGCATGCGATGATCGGCGGCATGTCTGGCGTTGAAAGTGATGTGATTCCATACGGTCTTGTGATGGGCGAAAGAGCAAGGCTTGCAGGCCTGAATCTTGTCGGACTTGAGCGCAGGGGCTTTGAGAAAACAAGCATCAATCATTTGCGCAATGCTTATCAAGAGATTTTCAACTCACAAGAAGGCACAATGAGTGAGCGCATCACGCGCGTTATCGACTCTCATCAGGATGAGCCCTTGATCGTTGCTTTGGTTGATTTTATTCAAACAAAAGAATCGCGGTCTTTATGTCAGCCGCGGTCAAGTCAGGCTGCATGATACCAAACACCATCCCTTATAAGTTAGGAATAATTGCAGGTGGAGGATCACTTCCATTTGCCCTTGCAGAGGCTGCTGAACAGCAAGGACAGGATTTGTTTATCATTGCTCTAAAAGGCTCTGCTGAGCAAGCCTTATGCGCAGGTCGCTCGCACTTTTGGGCATCAGTCGGTAAAACAGGCGCCGTTATTGCACGTCTGAAGCAAGAAGGGGTGACCCATCTTGTTTTTGCAGGGTCTGTAAAGCGCCCGTCATTAAAATCAATTCGGCTCGATTTCTCTACTTTCTGGCGTCTTTTAAAGCGTCGATTTCACTTTCATGGAGATGATGCAATCTTACGTTTTATTCATGATATGATGACAAGCGAAGGCTTTCAAGTTGTTGGCGCCCATGACATTTGTCCTGAGCTTTTAATGCCAGATGGGCATTTAACTCAAGAGCTTCCTAAAAAAGCTGCCATGAAAGATATTGCTTATGGTGTTCGTATCGCAAAAGAGATGGGTCGTTTAGATATCGGTCAGTCTGTTATTGTCCAAGATGGTATGGTTTTAGGGGTTGAAGCCATTGAAGGAACAGATGCATTGGTGCGTCGTTGTGCAGTGTTAAAGCGCAAAAAAGCAAATTTGCCGATTTTGGTAAAGATGTGTAAGCCGCATCAGTTAGAAGCGATCGATTTGCCAACCATTGGCCTTGAGACAGTGAAAGCTGTCCATGAAGCTGGTTACCAAGGAATTGCGATTGAAGCCGGCAAGGCACTCTTGCTTGATGCGGCTGATGTTGTTGCCTATGCAGATAAGCATGATCTGTTCGTGATGGGCATAAAGGAAAGTGACTTAAAAAGTGACCTTTGATCAAACAAAGCAAAAAGTTGTCGAAACGATTCCATCGCGGATCCGTGTTTTTATCTCAGCAGCAGAGGCCTCGGGTGATCTTTTCGGATCGCACATCATGAAGGAGCTCAAAAAGCAGTGTGGCCCAGATCGTGTTGAATTTGTTGGTATCGGCGGGCCTTATATGGCAGCTGAAGGTCTGCAGTCACTTTTTCCAATTGAAGATATTACGGCCTTTGGTTTTTTTGAGGTATTGCCAAAATTACCCTTGATCTTACGCCGGATGCGTGAAGTTACCAATTTTTTAACAAATGAAAAACTGGACGCCATTCTCACCATTGATGCGCCTGATTTTCATTTCAGGCTTTTAAAGCGTATGCATAAGGTCCTTAAAAAACGCAAATCGACTGTGACTGCTCATTTTGTTGCGCCCTCAGTCTGGGCTTGGCGGAAAGGTCGTGCAAAATCAATTTCTGGTCTTATGGATCTTTTGTTTTGTATCTTGCCCTTTGAGCCTGACTATTTTCGCCCTCATGGTCAAGAAACCTTGTTCATGGGGCATCCTTTGCTTGAAACAGTGAACTATTCTGATGAAAGACGTGAAGCTTACAGAAAAACGCTTGATCTTGATGAAAAAGATCAGCTGGTTCTTCTATTGCCTGGCAGTCGTGCCTCTGAGATCAATCGTCTTTTGCCAAAAATGTTAGAAGTTGCAGAAGGTCTTGAGAAAGAGCGCAAAAAACCGCTGCTCTTCATGTTGCCAGTGGCGCCAAATATGAAATCTGTGATTGAGCCTTACCTTGATGGGCTTTCAATTCAAGTTGTTTTATTGACGGACATGAACCAGAAGTATGATGCCTTTGCAGCGGCTGATTTTGCGCTTGCGGCCTCAGGCACCGTGAGTTTAGAGCTTGCCTTGATGCAAACGCCTCATGTCATTATGTATGAGCTTCCGTATTTAACGGGTCTTTTAGCGAAGAAATTAATCAAGACACCATTTGTGAATCTGATCAACATTCTGCTGACATTTGAAGTTGTCCCTGAATTTTTACAAGAACGCTGTGATGCAGAGCTTATTTTAGAAGAGGTCCAGGAAATGCTCTCATCAGATGTTTTCCAAAACAAGCAATTGGATTGCTTCGGTCAGGCAATTGAGCAATTAAGAAGAGAAGATCAAACAGCCTCAGCCTATGCGGTTGACGTTATTCTAGATGCTTTGTCCCATCGCTCCTGGCGGTGAGAAGTGAACGGGCCTCGCACCGCGTCACTCAGAGGGCCGCAAGGCCCGTGGAGTCTCAGCAACGTTTCAATGTAAGCTGCACTATGTTGTTTTGATTCCATGAGACTCCACGGGCCCTGCCCACCTTCGCACTGGCGTGCTTGGAGGCCAAGAAGGGCCCTCTGAGTGACGAATTTGCTAGTTGAGTGCGTAATTTTCATTATATGCAGGCCTTCTGATTTTTTTGTAAATTCTAACATCAAGTGTTAGAATTTCTAACACCTAGTGTTAAAATTTACAAACTGAACGCTTCACCTATGTCATCCTGAACTCGTTTCAGGATCTCATCTCAATGTCAGCGGAGATGCGATAATAAATTCGGCATGACACGTTGTGAACTACTCCCCATCACCCCTTATCAACATTTGCTTCAGCATCAGGGCGAAGTCTCTTTGCCTCAGAATTTGGTGCATCGCTTGATCTTTTAAGTTCATTTTCTTGAACGGTCATTACGTTGTTTTGTAGTCCGC
>JAGPBS010000068.1 GCA_018063245.1 Alphaproteobacteria bacterium
TAATCCTTATGCAAATATAAACTTTCCATTATATTTTCAAGATAATAGCAGCCAGTTCAAGCCAAATATTAGTAGATTCCATCAAAATATTTTATTTGTAAGGCAAAGTATTAAAGAAGACAAAATGATGTATGTAATCTTCCTGTACTTTTATTTGTTAAAGGATTTGCTGATTCATTTATTATGGGTTCAAGGCGATCCGGTTATTTTCAGCCCTCACACTTTGAAATGAGTCATTTATTTAATTTTTCTGTTAGCGCTCTAAGTCAAAGTGAGTATTTGAATCTTTTAAGGATATATAAAAAATATCAGGGAGCTCCTAAGAGAATTTTCCTAGGTATAGATTTTTTTAGCACAACAAAAGGTTATAAACTTAATGATGATTTGGATTTTGTGAGTGATTTCAATATTTTTTTACATAATTTTTCGTTAAATATGAATCTTCATAACTTGCTTGGTTATGGACGTGATATGTATAAAGGGACTGTAGTAGAAGAATATTATGATCGACATTCTTTAATAAAGAAACAAATTCCACATATAACCTATTTTGCAACTGACTTAGAATTTATATACCAATTTGCCGGTGTACATAAATTTGAAAATTATGAGTATGATAACCAAATGTTATTACGATTATATCAATTTAAAAAAGAAGCTGAGAATGCGCAGGTGATTGTATTTATTCCACCTCCTCATATGGATTACTTTCAGTTTATTGCTCAAAATGCCGGTTTTGCATCATACAGGCGGTTTATAAGGGAGCTAGTTGATGTATTTGGTTCTGTGATAGACTTCTCAGGTCCAAATAGTGTGACAACAGATCGTGCCAATTATTTTGATCCGTGTCATTTTAATTATAAGATATCGAAATGTATCGCCGTAAAAATCACAGAACGCCAAGATAAATCTTGTCCATCTGATTTTGGCGTCAAGGTGACAAAAGAGAATTTAGAGGCCTATCTTGATAAGTTAGAAGCAGATACTGCAGCTTATTTGGAAGCAAATGGGAGTCATTGAAGTGAGTTCTAAAGCTTTTTTCCTATCATTTTGTTTTCTCTTTTATGGGCTGATTTTGTTTGTTTTCGGATGTAATTTGTATGTTGATCCCTTTTATGTGACAGCAAGTTCAAATCACTTTAATCAAAAATATCCACAAGATTATGAACGTATTCTCAAGCGCAATTATCTATTGAATCATGAAGGTGAATTCGAATCTGTTATTTTGGGTTCGTCTCGATCAAGCTTTTTTCAAGAGGGTGATTTTCCCTCTGATCTTAAAATATTCAATTTTTCGGTTTCTCAATTCCTAAAACATGAATATACTCCAGCATTAAAGTGGTTTCAGGAGACTCAAGGCAACCCCAAAACTATCATTGTTGGGGCAGATTTCTTTGTGACGGCTGATGGATTAATGAGTAGTGACGATCTTGTTAAATACGGGACAAGGCAAGATGTTAATCGTCATAACATATATATAAATATGAATATAAAAAATTTCATTTATCACACTTTTAAAATGTTGCTTGGGGGTTCTTTTAATGAGCAATATTACCAGAGTGAGCCATTTATTCGTAAGTTTAAGAGCATATACCCTGATTCCGATCTTATTGAAGGACTGGAAACGCTATTAATGTTTGGATATAAACACTATAAGTATAAAGAAGATACCTTGTCCACACTAAAAAATATGAAAAGTATGGCTGATCAGTCTGAGTTTATTATGTATATTCCTGTGATTCATATGGATATATTTAAGTACATATATAAAAATGACGCTTTTGACGGGTATCGACGTTTTATACGTGAGATTGTGTATGTATTTGGTTATGTTTATGATTTTTCAGGGCCAAATAGCGTCACAACGGATAAACAGTATTTTTTTGATCCTAGCCATTTTAATTACAAGATATCAAAATGCATTGCCGTAAAAATTACTGAACGGCAAGATAGCTCGTGCCCATCTGATTTTGGCGTCAAGGTGACAAAAGAGAATTTAGAGGCCTATCTTGATAAGTTAGAAGCAGACACAGCCGCTTATCTCGAAGCTGAAAAGAATCAATCGGCTTCCGCAAATTAACCTTAAACAGGACCTTGTGTTTTCTATATCAATGCGTGTAAAATAACAGTCGTAAAAAGAAAAATAGGCAAATATCATGGCTGTTGTACAATCAATTCGCAAAACAGAGTCTAACGACTTTCAGACGAATACACATAAACTCAAGCAAGAAACACAAAGACTGAGAAGTCTGATTGACTCTATCATTCAAGGTGGAGGCCAAAAAGCGCTTGATAAGCATCATGCGCGCGGCAAGCTTTTTGTGCGTGAGAGGATTGATCATCTGATTGACCCGAACACACCCTTTCTCGAATTATCACAATTGGCTGCCTATGATACATACGGAATGGACGTGCCAGCTGCTGGTATTGTGACTGGGATTGGACGCGTTCATGGCGTTCATTGTATGATCATTGCCAATGATGCAACGGTTAAAGGCGGGACTTATTTTCCGCTGACTGTGAAAAAACATTTGCGCGCGCAAGAAATTGCACAGCAAAATCACTTGCCGTGCCTCTATTTGGTCGATAGTGGTGGCGCTTATTTGCCAATGCAAGATGATGTTTTTCCTGATAAAGAGCATTTTGGACGCATTTTTTACAATCAAGCCCAGATGTCTGCGATAGGAATTCCCCAAATCTCTGCCGTGATGGGCAGCTGTACCGCTGGTGGGGCATATGTTCCAGCCATGTCTGATCAATCTGTGATCGTGAAGAATCAAGGGACAATCTTTCTGGGTGGACCACCCTTGGTAGCAGCAGCAACAGGAGAGGTCGTGACAGCTGAAGAGCTTGGTGGTGCTGATGTTCATACCCGCATTTCAGGCGTTTGTGACTATTTGGCTCATGATGATTATGATGCCATTCGTCAATTGCGCCAAATCGTGAAAGATCTCAATTGGCCAAAAGAAAAATCAGGCTTTGCCTCATCACGCATAGAGTCACGCGCGCCTCTTTATGAGTCATCTGATCTCTATGGGTTGATTCCAGCTGATGAGAAAAAACCATTTGATGTCCGGGAAATCATTGCGCGCATTGTTGATGGAAGCGAGCTTGATGAATTTAAGGCTCATTACGGAACAACACTTGTGTGTGGTTTTGCCCATATTCATGGCTATCCTGTTGGTATTGTTGCCAATAATGGTATTCTCTTTTCTGAATCAGCCTTGAAAGGCGCTCATTTTGTGCAGCTTTGTGCTAAGCGGAAGATTCCATTGCTCTTTTTGCAAAATATCATGGGCTTTATGGTCGGAAAAAAGTATGAAAACGAAGGCATTGCAAAGAATGGCGCTAAGATGGTAACCGCTGTATCCTGTGCTAATGTTCCAAAGTTAACCATGGTCATTGGTGGTAGCTTTGGTGCTGGAAACTATGGCATGTGCGGAAGAGCATTCAACCCCCGCTTTTTATGGATGTGGCCAAATGCCCGTATCTCAGTGATGGGCGGGGCGCAGGCAGCATCAGTTTTAGCGCGCGTGAAGCGTGATGGGCTTGAAACAGAAGGAAAAAAATGGGCAGAGGCTGATGAAGCGAAGTTCCAAGAAGAGATTCGTGCTCAGTATGAAAAACAAGGTCATCCATTTTATGCATCAGCGCGCCTTTGGGATGATGGTGTGATTGATCCGGCGGATAGCAGAACGGTTCTCGGATTGGCTCTCGGGGTTGTGAATCAAAGGCCAATTGAAGAGACAACTTTTGGTGTCTTCCGGATGTAGTGCAAAATAAGGGGTTAAGCGATGAATCAAGATAAGAATGTGCTTTACGAGGTTGATGGGCGTCATATTGCCTATTTGACACTCAATAAGCCAGATATTCACAATGCATTTGATGATGGCATGATTGCTGCTCTTATAGAGGCATTGAAACAGGCCGAGTCAAATAAGTCATTGCGCGCTCTGGTTTTGACAGGAGCAGGTGACTCATTCTCAGCAGGCGCTGATTTGCGCTGGATGAAAAAAATGGCTGATTATTCAAAGGCTGAAAATGAAAGAGATGCAAGCCAATTGGCTGATCTTTTATGGCGGCTTTATAGTCTCCATTGTCCTGTGATTGTTTGTGTGAATGGTCCTGCCTATGGTGGCGGTGTTGGTTTGGCAGCCTGTGCAGATATTGTTATTGCGCACGAAGGGGCTTCGTTTTGTTTGTCAGAAGTGAAATTGGGACTTGTGCCAGCTTTAATTTCACCCTATGTGATCGCAGCCATTGGTAAACGTCAAGCGCAGCGATATTTTTTAACAGCAGAGCGATTTTCCGCCGCTGAAGCAGAGGCGATGGGTCTTGTGCATGTTGTAACGCCTCGGACTTATTTACAAGATGAAGTTGAAAAATTTGTAGAATTGCTTTTGAAATCAGGTCCATCCGCGGTGCGTCATTGCAAAAAGATGATTCAACATGTTGCGGACGAACCTGTGAGAGAAATGAATTCTCGTCCTTTGATTGAATTGATTGCAGAATTGCGCGTTTCAGCCGAAGGACAAGAGGGTATGAAAGCTTTTTTTGAAAAAAAAGCCCCATCATGGCAAATGTAGTGTATAATGAATTTAAGGATAGGACAGTTATGTTTCAAAAAATACTGATAGCCAACCGTGGTGAAATTGCCGTTCGGATTATCAAAACAGCGCAAAAGCTTGGAGTTAAGGTTGTTTCTATCTATCATCCAGTTGATGAGGCTTCCTTATTTGTTGAGATGGCAGATGAGGCTTATCAGCTGCCAGAGTCTGATCCTCAGAAAGCCTATCTAGATGGGGCAGCAATCATCGAGATTGCAAAAAAGAGTGGGGCAGAAGCCATTCATCCAGGTTATGGATTCTTGTCTGAAAATGCTGAATTTGCAACATTGTGCGAGGCTGCAAAGATTGTTTTTATTGGGCCAACGGCGACCAATATTGTTGAGATGGGCGAAAAAGGACGTGCGCGTCAGTTGATGCAGGAGGCTGGTCTTCCTGTTTTAAATGGATATGATGGTGATGATCAGTCAGAAGCTATCTTCATCAAAAAAGCCAAAGAGATTGGCTATCCTGTTCTTTTAAAAGCCACTGCGGGCGGTGGTGGTAAGGGAATGCGTGTTGTTTCTGATCAATCGGAAATGGCCGAAGCTTTGCGCCTTGTGAAACGCGAGGCAATGAAGTTGTTCAAGAATGATCAGATGATCATGGAAAAATATCTGAAAGCCCCAAGGCACATTGAGATTCAGGTTTTCTGTGATCATCATGGCAAGGGTGTCTATTTGTTTGAACGTGAATGTTCGATTCAAAGACGTCATCAGAAAATTATTGAAGAGGCGCCCGCCTTGATTTCTGCTGACTTGCGTCAAAAGATGGGCGAACAGTCAGTTAAAGCAGCTTTATCTATTGGATATAGAGGGGCAGGGACCTTCGAATATCTGCTTGATGAAGATGGGCAATTCTATTTCATGGAGATGAATACGCGTCTCCAAGTTGAGCATCCTGTGACTGAAGCGATTACAGGTGTTGATTTGGTCGAATGGCAATTGCGCGTGGCAGCGGGAGACTCTTTGCCGTTAGAGCAAAAGGATCTGAAAATTCAAGGTCATGCCATTGAATTGAGGCTTTGTGCTGAAGATGTCCGTCAGCAGTTTCTGCCTTCAATTGGGGTGATTGATCATTTGGTTTGGCCGGGGGCATTGCAATCTCTACGTATTGAGACAGGCGTAAGACAAGGGTATGCGATTTCTCCTTACTTTGACCCGATGATTGCAAAGATTGTTTTTTGGCATGATACCAGAGAGCAAGCGGTTTCTGGTTTAGCAAAATGTCTTGTAGATGTTAGGCTTCTGGGGCTTAAGACAAATCTGGAGTTCTTAGCGGCGATTTTGCAAGAGCCTGACTATAAAAAAGGAATCTACTCAACGGGTTATATTCCTTCTCATTATGAGGAGTTGATTGAGGAGATGGATGAGCAGAAAGAGCTGAGTCTGTGCGCTCTGGCGCTTTATCTATCGCATCAAACTGAGACGCAATCAGAGGATCTCTGGTCTGAAATGGGTGCCTTTCGTCTGAATCATGTTGCAAAGCAAACCTATTCTCTTCTGTCTCATGGCGACGTATATAAGGTAAATGTTCGCAAAAATGGTGATTTGTGTGATGTGACAATCAGAGATGAAGTGTTTTCTTCTTTGAAACTGCAACAAAATGAAGGGGGTCGGTACTCAATTATTGGCCTTCATGAATCATGTGCTTTCTCCTTTATAAAAGCAGAGAGTGGATTTCATATCTATATGAATGGCCGTCATCATGAGATGACACTTATAGATCCGCTTGAAAGCAGAGGTGCAATGGATGATGTCGTTGATCATTTGATGGCGCCTATGCCTGGTAAGGTCATAGAGCTCTTTGTGTCTGATGGCGCTTCTGTTAAAAAAGGAGCTTCTTTAATTGTGATAGAGGCAATGAAAATGGAGCATACGCTTATCGCGCCTCAAGATGGTGTTGTGAAGGAATGCTTTTATAGAGTTGGAGATCAAGTGACAGAGGGAGCAGCTTTGTTTGATTTCGAAGCAGCTTGATGAAAGGGCTTTTAAATGAGTGATCATGTGAGAATTGTTGAGGTTGGCCCTAGAGATGGTCTGCAAAATGCGCAAATGCATGTCTCAGTTGACGATCGAATTGATTTTATCAATGACTTGAGCCAAACAGGTCTTTTTGTTATTGAGGCAGGCGCTCTGGTTTCTCCAAAATGGGTGCCTCAAATGGCTGGAAGCGATGAGGTTTATCAGAAAATTCAAAAGGTGCAGGGTATTTCTTATCCCATGTTGGTGCCGAATGAAAAGGGATTAGAGCGCGCAATTGAAATTGGTGTAAAGGAGATAGCGCTGTTTGTTGCTGCTTCTGAGACCTTTAGTCAAAAAAACATCAACAAATCAATTGAAGAGAGCATGATGTTGGCGAGAGAGTTAGCAGCCAGTGCGCTTTCAAATGGCATGAGAGTGAGAGCCTATATTTCCTGCGTGATGGGCTGTCCTTATGAAGGGGCAATTGCTGTGGATCGTGTTTCTCAGCTGACAAAAGATCTGCTTGCCATGGGATGTTATGAGGTGTCACTTGGCGATACGATTGGTGTAGGTGTTCCAACACAAGTGCGTGGGCTTATTGCAGCATTGAAGAAAGAGGGCGTGCCTGTCCAAAAATTAGCACTTCATTGCCATGACACCTATGGTACAGCTTTGGCAAATATATATGCCGGCTATGAAGAAGGTGTGCGCGTTTTTGATTCATCTGCAGGTGGGCTAGGCGGTTGTCCCTATGCAAAAGGAGCAAGTGGGAATGTTGCAAGCGAAGATTTAATCCATATGTTTCACAAAATGGGTGTGAAAACGGGCGTCGATTTTGATAAATTTTGCGATGTAAGTCAAAAATTCCTCAATAAGGTGAAAATTTCATCATCTTCAAAGATAGGAAAATTAAGGGCTTAGGTCTCTGATTTAAAGAAAAGTAAAAAAAAGTGATTTTTTTGAAAAAAAGGGCTTGCAAAAGGATTTTAGGGCGTGTATAAATTATCTTCACCGGGGCATTGATCCCGGAACGAAATAAAGAGCTCCTCTTAATAAAGTTAATAATGAGCTGATTACCTAAAAAATTTGAAAGAGTAAAAAATTGAGAGTTTCTCAAGATGGCTTTTTCGTCTGATCTGAAAAACAGTAAGCTAGATAAGGGAGTTGGATGGTAGCAGAATTATTGATTTACAAAAAACAGTAGTTCGTATCAAACACTCTTAGAAGAGTAGAAGAAACAACTTATGAGTTTGTTATTTC
>JAGPBS010000069.1 GCA_018063245.1 Alphaproteobacteria bacterium
GTTTAATAAAATGAAGCATTTCAGAAGAGTAGCAACGCGATATGACAAATTGGCGGTCTCTTATATGGCTTTTGTTCTTCTATCTGCTATTTATTTGTGGCTAAAGTGAATGTCGACACTACCTAATCAATGACGCGTCTCATAACAATACCCCTTTTAACCGCTCAGCATATATTAAGGAACTCAAATCAGAATCAACGGATAGGCTCATTCTTCAATTGAAAGTTAAGATCCAAGCCGCTCGTATCTATAAGGCCCCGCTTGAGAGAAAGATTTTTGATTATTTAGAGCCTATTACTCGTATTCGTGAGGTTCTCGCGAGTCTCTGTGCATTCCTGGACCAACCCGTGGAGCTCTTCGACAGAGATGATCTCACAGACATCATCTACTCTCTTTCTTGGGTCAAAACAAAGCTTTTCAGTCTAGACCTCTCTAAAAAGGAAGATCCAACTGTCATTGAAAACTCATTTATTGAAGATATTTTAACCCCGAAAAAGAAAGTCAAAAAACAGCCACCCAAAAAACCGAACAATGGTGCAAAAAAGAAGCCGCTCAAAAAGCCTCCAAAAGCAAAACAAGCTGAGACTCTTAAAATTGACATTCCTCAAGCACCAACAGCTACTCTTGTCACTATTCCAGCGGTAACTACACCTACTCCCAAAAGGCCGCAGAAAATCAAACCAATTGAACCAACTGAAGAAGCTCAAATCAATGAGATCATCAACACAAGCAAAAAGAAACTTGCTGAGCTCAAACAGCGTGAAAAAGCAATGCATCTTTTCTACCTTAAAAATTGCGATGGCCAAGTGCGAAAACTCATGCAATCTATGTTCAACAAAGACGATATGACAATCACCGAAGTCAATAAACTCATTGAGCATCTGGCAAAAACATATAAGGGTGAAGCGCGTACTGGCTCAAGAACTGGCGGCATGCTGATTCTGAAAATCGCCGATCTCACTACAGGTGGTCATGCCCCGCACGGCGGAAAAACAGATGTTGACAAGGGCACTCTTTCTGATCTAAGACAATTCCTCGCGAATCTTTATGTAAGAATCAGAGACTAGATCTGCGAAATGAGAGAGTCACCATTCAAAGACAGATGATGAAACAACAAGTAATGGCTATCTAAAAATACCGTCATGGTGAGGAGCGACATAAGAGACGTTCAAATCTGTATATCGTTTACTTCTTCTTCGCAGCTGCTGGAACGGCTTTCTTTTTAGCTGCTGCTGGCGCTGCAGGGGCAATTTTGCAAGCCGCTGTAATCGCCTTATAGGCTGCCGTTGATCCTTTTAAACTATAAGTATCAACTGTTGGCGTTCCTTTTTTGGAAGTCCCTTTGACAATCATGGATGATCCATTGCGCAAGGTTTCAACAATTTTTTTGTCAATCTCTGGAGAATCTGCTGTTGCATTATCATCTTTTGGTGTGAGCTCAATTGTATTTTTATCAATCTGCAAAGCGACTTTCACATCTGCCTTATACTCATAGCCTGCGATAATTTGAAATTCATCAAAGCTTTTGCTCTTTACGCGGTGGGTCACAAAGGCCATGACTTCACCACGCGTTGTATATTTGCCTTCAGATTTCGTCGGCGCACTCGCCATGAAGCAAACTTTCCCGCCATCTTCGGTGAAGGTATAGGCTGTCCACTGATCAAACTTACCTAAAAGTTTCATATTATCATCAGCTTGTACAAGAGACGGAGCTGCAAGAAACGCGATTGAAAAAGCAGATATTTTGAAAAAACGAGAGAATGACATGACTGAGAACCCAAATATAAAGAGAATAAAGCCTTAGAGGCGACTCACTTAGTATACAAAATTCTGATGGATAAAATCAAGGGCCTCAAATCAGGCCACCTGATGAAAATTCGGACCTTTGCTCTCTTGCCTCTCCGCGTCACTCAGAGGGCTCCTCGCGTCGTAGCGAAGCGAAGACGGAAGGGGCCCGTGGAGTCTCATGGAATTAACAACTTGGTGCAGTTCTATATTAAGACATTGCAGAAACTCCACGGGCACTCGGTCGCCGCAAAGCTGCAACACGAGGCCCTCTGAGTGACGCGGAAAGGTGGGCACTCAAAGATGTTTATCAAATGTTTTTCACTCTTCTCATTCTCATGAGGTGGCTTCAAATGAAAAAAGCCCCTTAACAAAAGGGGCTTTTATAAACTCAAAACTCAGATCTTACTTGCGATCAAAAGATTCTTTGTTCTCTTCAGCTTGTTTTTTTGCTTCTGCCGCTCTTTTTGCTTCAGCTCTTTTTTCAGCTTCTGTCAAATAAGATGCATTACATTTTTTCTGTTCATAGAGTGACACAAGTTTAGCATGACGCTCTTGAGCCAATTTATCTGCGCCATTACCGTTCACTTCATTCACGATAACAGCAGGCCAGAAGAACAGACCATAAAACACATTACGACCTGAAAAACCTGTCTTGTCATCAATCCCTTGGCGAACCATTTTAACTTCTGTCATTTCTGCAGCGATTTGATGGCAGACCATGTTTGAGTCAGTTGCTTTTGTGACTTCCATTTTTGTATGGGTACAAGCTGAGAGAACAGCTACTGCTGCTGCTGTTAGAACGATCTTCTTCATAGTTTCACCTGTTAAAAATATTATGATTGCAGACCAGACTGTATCACTGACCTCAGCGATACTTGATCCTTTAGAATAATAAGATAATGATATCGAATTATGCGGCGATAATAATCCACCAAAAAACCTAAAGTCAAGAAAAAATTAATTTTTTATTAATACTGACTTTGCTTGTCTTCTTTTAATGACCATTTGCGTTAGGCGAAACACCAGCGGTTGGAGCGTATAGGAAACAAAAAAAGCAGTGACAAAACTCACAGGGAAAATCCGGATCCAATCATGAAAAAAATTAGCATAAAAACCTTGAACATAAAATTTGACAACCAGCGACATCACAAAAGACATAAAGAGTGACATGAAAAAGCAAAAGACAAGCCTATCAAAAACGAGTAATGATTTTAATTTTTTATATTTTGCCATCGGGACAGTCCTCATGTATAGTAGTGGTCTTAAGGTTTTTTTAGTATAGCCAAAAATTATGAACAAGTATGGTCACATCATGACAGAATTTCAAGCATTATTTCAAAACGCAAAAGCCTGGCCCTTTGAAGAAGCACGGGCTCTTCTCAAGCATCTAGGTGGCAAGCTTCCTGAAAAAGGTTATGTCCTTTTTGAAACAGGGTACGGTCCTTCAGGACTTCCGCACATCGGCACATTCGGAGAAGTCGCTCGCACCTCAATGGTTCGGCACGCTTTTGAAATACTCACCGGCATGCCAACAAGGCTTTTCGCTTTTTCTGATGATATGGATGGGCTCAGAAAAGTCCCGGATAATATTCCAAACCCAGAGCTACTGACTGCAAACCTCAACATGCCTTTGACAAAAGTACCTGATCCTTTCGGTAAATTTGAGAGTTTTGGTCATCACAACAATGCTATGCTGCGCGACTTTCTAGATCGCTTTGGCTTTAGCTACGAATTTAAATCAGCTACCGAATGCTATAAATCTGGCCTTTTTGATGAAGCGCTTCTTAAAGTGCTCCAAAATTACGACAAAATCATGGCGATTATGCTCCCAACTTTAGGGGCTGAGCGTCAAAAAACATACAGTCCTTTTCTACCGATTTGCCCAACAACCGGGCGTGTTTTACAAGTCCCTGTTCTTGAGCGCAATCTTGAGAAAGGCACAATTGTCTTTGAAGATGAGTCTGGCAAAAAACAAGAAGTATCCGTTACAGGCGGCAATGTGAAACTTCAGTGGAAACCTGACTGGGGTATGCGCTGGGCTGCTCTTGGCGTTGACTATGAAATGTTCGGAAAAGATCTCATTGATTCTGCGCATCTTGCCACAAAAATTTGCCGCACCATTGGCGGAAAACCCCCTCAACAATTCCAATACGAACACTTTTTGGATGAAGAAGGTCAGAAAATCTCTAAATCCAAAGGCAATGGTCTCACGATTGAAGACTGGCTCCGCTACGCTCCTGAAGAGAGCCTCGCTTTATACATGTATCAAAAACCACGCGTTGCCAAACGTCTGTATTTTGATGTCATTCCGCGTGCTGTTGATGAATACCTCGCCTTCAATGAAAAATATTCCAAAGAAGAAAAACCACAGCAACTCGAAAATCCAGTTTGGCATATTCACCGCGGCGAAGTTGAAAATGTTGAACAGGGCATTAGTTTCAACCTTCTCTTAAATCTTGCTGGCGCTGCAAATACTGAAGAGACCTCTGTTCTCTGGGGATTCATCAATCAGTATGATCCTTCAGCCACAAAGGAATCCCAGCCATTTCTCGATAAGCTCGTCAATCTTGCGATCAATTATTACCAGGACTTTATCAAGCCAACCAAGAAATTCAGAGCGCCAAATGACAAAGAGCGCGCTGCAATTCTTGACTTGCAGACTGAACTTAAAGCCATTCCAAACGCCGATCACACGTCTGATCATCTTCAAACACTTGCTTTCAGCATTGGTAAAAAGCATGAATTTGAAGATCTCAAAAGCTGGTTTGGCTGCCTCTATGAGGTTCTTCTCGGCCAAACGCAAGGACCCCGCATGGGATCTTTCATCGCTTTTTATGGCGTTGCCAACACAATCGCTCTCATTGAAGATCGGCTCAAATAGACAAGAGGTGAATCCATGAATAATATGATCAAATCTGAACTCCATAAATCACGCGATGTTCTCGATCGCATGATTGACTCACAAGATCTTCTGATCGCCATTGAACAGGTTATTCAAAAGTCGATTTCAGCCCTCAAGTCAGGCCAAAAGCTTATTTTTGCAGGCAATGGCGGAAGCGCATCTGACGCTCAGCACCTTGCTGCTGAACTGGTTGGCCGCTACCAAAAAGAACGCGAGGCTCTACCTGCTCTTGCTCTCACCACTGACACATCTGCTCTCACTGCCATCAGCAATGACTATGGTTTTGAGCAAGTCTTTGCACGCCAACTTGCAGCCCTAGGCCAAAAGGGTGATCTTTACTTTGCACTTTCGACATCTGGAAATTCTAAAAACATTCTGGCATCGCTACATATTGCACGCAAAAAAGGTCTTATTTGCGTTGGTATGACTGGCGAAAACGGCGGTGCCATGAATGAGCACTGTGATTATATGATCAAAGTTCCTTCTTCCATCACAGCAAAAATCCAAGAAGGACATATCAAAATCGGCCATATTTTATGCTTGGCCATTGAAGAGGCTTTTTAAGACATAGGTCTCCCCTTACTTTCTTTATAACACACAAAAAGACTCTCTGTGTGATTTTTTTTAAACAGAACACTTTTTCAATGAATTCTTAGGTCTGTCATGTATTACATTTTAAACCTCTTACGCGACAATTCTCCGCCACAAGATCCAAACCCCACTCCTGTTGTCTTGATGGATAATCCTCTCAGACGCTGCCCTCAAGATGTTCTTGAGGTTATTTATTCTTTCCTCGATGGAAAATCTCTGCTGACTTTCAGACTTGTTCAAAAAATGTCACCTGAGCAACAAAGGCGTTATTCACGAGATCTAAACCAGTATTTTCAACTGAATTTATTAAAACCGGAACCCTATCCATCACCTTTTCAAATCCTCGCATATACAAGCAAACTTGTCTATAGCATGCTTGGCTATGAAATGTACCACTTTCCCTTAGCAACGTCACCGATCTTTGATGCTTTTAATACTATCCATCTTCCTAAACAATTACAAACACTACAAAATCTAAATAGAGCGGCACAGCTTTTTGAAGAGCAAAAAAGACCTTTTAAGGGCCTTAACCTAGAAGCAGACCATCTCAATTCTCTCATCAATGATCTTTTATCGCCTGAAGCTGATCATCCCATGGCCAAAGCTCTTCCTGATATTGAACATTTATATCTCCGCACAGATAAGCAAATTGAAAAATTTCCTGCACTCCTCAAAAAAATAAAGTCATTGAAAACATTTGTTTTGAGTAGTTATCTCCTCATGCGGCACCTGATAGACAGTATGACTGACAAACAACTGGGTAAGCGCTTTCATGCCCTTGAATCCCTTGGCCTTCCGAATACAAATATTGATCCTAGATCCCTTGCACGGCTATTAAAATCGATTGAAACACCTCTCAAATCATTATATCTTTCCGAGTGTGAAGCTGTTTATTCGCTCCCCCAACATCTAAATAATGAAGAAATATGCCATATTTTTGGCCCTATTGAAGACCTTAAACTCGAAAATATAACGATAAGCCCTAAAATCCTTGCATCCATTTTAAAGGGCTGTCGATCGCTCAGGCGGCTTAGCTTAGCAAACTGCTCTCACATCACAGGCCTTTTCAACGAACTCTCAAAAGACAATAAGCTTGAGCAATTAGCGCGCATCGCCCATGGACCGTTTGAAAAAAGATATACCTTCGAAGAATCCGAAACTGCGCTCAAAAATCTATTACTGTTTCAAAAGGAACATCAAGCAAGATTACATGCTATTTTTAAAAATATCAGAGACCTCAACCTAAGAGTCACAGCTCTCAATAGCGACGATTTAAAGGGCATTCTTTCATTATGCTCTTCAGTCATTCATTTGAATCTAATTGGATGTCTTGGGATCTCCAATGCCATCGATAGTCAATCAGGAGACAAGTTTATTCTCGCTATCAGAAAGATTGAGACCTTAAATTTAGCAATCTCAGAAATCAGTATGACTGCTTTAGATACTATTTTTCGTGAATGCCACTCTCTCAGAAGACTGGGCCTATCTCATTGTACAAACCTTACAGCAGTTGTCTCACGGTTTGTTATGCACGATCCGCAATGGGTCTTTGGCCGTTTCACTGACCTGGATTTATCATATACAGGAATCGAAACCCTTCAACTCGAATTTCTGCTAACAGGCTCTCGATCCTTAGTCACATTAGATTTAAGCAAATGCAGGAACATCTCAGAACTTGTTCTTAAAAACACACCTGCTGCGCTTGAAAACTTATTTGGCCATATCTCAACACTTAACCTGGGCAAGACTAAAATAGAAGCAGAGGCCCTTGTTGCATTACTACCAGCTTGTCGCTCTCTTAAAAAGCTCTCATTAAACTTTTGTGAATCGATATCTGAAGCCTTTTCAGTCATGACTCCAGAGGCTCTTACACACATTTTCGCCTCTATTCAATCAGTAGATTTTCGTTACTCAAAACTCACGCATGAAGCTGCTAAAAAACTCAGAGCAGCCGCCCCTCATCTAAAAAATGGTGTTGAACAAGGTCTAAAACCCTAAAATCACAAAAATCATGATATAATGGAAGGATGGGGAGGAGTATGTCATGTCAATGGAGCCATCTATTCAGAAATCACAAAATTCACCAGATAAATCAAAACAGAACGGCACTCCGGCGCCGAATGAAAAGACTGTGCCAGCCAAAAATGGCCATCACCCTGTTCAGTATTCTACAGAAAGAAAAGAGCTTCCTCAAGAAGATGAACTGAGGATTGAAAACCTTGAAAACGAAGGCGGCCCGCCTTTGGGGTAAGGGGGGTGTGAGACAGAAAATCGTCATATATGGACGCCGATGATAATACAAGAAAAAAATCGAAAGCGATGTGTATAAGGAGAATTGAAGCTGTCATATATTCGGCATCTATGCGCCATAATGGTTTCTGCATTCTGCTTTTGATCC
>JAGPBS010000070.1 GCA_018063245.1 Alphaproteobacteria bacterium
ATACAATTCATCATATCGCAAAAATATATTTCCATGATCAATCTTGCCGTGTCTATGCAGATATGGGACAAATCAACTTGGCTGACAAACATCATACCGAAGCAAATGACTTTCTATTTACAGTTGATAATATCAAAGATAACATCCCTCCCCTTGTCAAAATCAGTCAAGATCTAAAAATGCCTTTGATTTTATTGGCGCTCACCTTCATCACACAAGTGATTCAAATCATTATCAGTAATTATTTACCTAATAATGATTCAAATAGTTGTTAACCAGAAAATCCATAAGCATAAGTCAACAAACCAATGCCTAGAATCAGACGATAGACCACAAAAGGGATGAAAGAGTATTTTGAAAGCCATTTAATCATAAAGGCAATAGCAATCAGAGAACTCACAAATGAAACACCAACACCGATCAAAGCATCAATCTGGAAGTCATAATTTGCCTCATGGATAATATCTTTAAAATCAAGCAAGCTTGCACCAAAGATTGTTGGCATCGCAACCATGAATGAAAAACGAGCACACTCAACGCGTGTGTATCCCATTAATCTGCCTGCTGTCATGGTAATCCCTGAACGGCTCACACCAGGAAATAAAGCAACAACCTGCGCACAGCCAATTAAGAATGACTGTAAATAGGTCATGTCTTTGAGCGTTTTAAGACGTGGCGCAAAACGGTCAACAGCACCAAGCAAGATTCCGAAAATAATCGTCATCCATCCAATTAATTCAACACTACGCAGCAGAGCTGTTTTAGAACTAAAGATAAAGTAACCCACAATAGCAGCAGGAACTGCTGCAATGACCAGGAAAAGGAACAATTTTGAGTTGGGTGTTATTTTCAATCTCAGCAAATCAAAAAATCCTTTAAACAACAGAATAACTTCTTTATGAAAATAAAGGACCAATGCCAATAAAGAGCCAAAATGAAGGGCAATATCCATTTGCAATCCTTGATCTTGCCAGTCTGCAAAATACGGAACCAAAACCAGGTGAGCTGTTGAACTAATTGGTAAAAACTCTGTCAAACCTTGTATCACAGCTAAAACAATAATATGCATCAATTCCATAAGATGAATCCCTCTTTTTGTTCTTATCTTTCAGACTTACAAAAAAGCCTAACATGAACCCATGGTGAAATCAATCCAAATGGTCTTTACTTTTTTTGAGTAAAAAGCACAAAATGGCTGTACCAACAATTGCTGACAAGAGCGATCCTATAATCACGCTCACACGCATATAATAATTAGGCTCATCAACCTCAAATGCAAGATCACCGATAAATAAACTCAGTGTAAAACCAATACCACCTAAAACAGCAATGCTATAAAATCTACCCCAACAGACATTCTCAGGCAAAGTACACCACTTCAATTTAATCGCAAGATAGGAGCAAAGAAAAATACCGACTTGCTTTCCAACAAAAAGCCCCAAGATAATGCCTAAAACCAAATCAACCTTGAAAATATCGACTGAAAAATGATCAAAAGATATGCCCGCATTGACAAATGAAAATAAAGGCAAAATAAGGTAATAAACAATTGGTCTTAAAACATTTTTTAAACTCTGAAAAGAAGGGTTTGCTCTCGTTTTCATTTGAACAGGAATCGCAAGCGCTACAATAACGCCACATAAGGTCCCATGAACACCTGCCTGCACCATCGCCACCCACAAAGCCGCCCCTACCATAATATAGTAAAAACCATTCATCACTTTTAAGCGATTCAGAACAAGCAATAAAACAATTAAACCCACTGAGGCAAACATTGCGAGCACACTTGAAGAGTGCGTATAAAAAACAGCAAGGATTAAAAGGGCAATTGCATCATCAATCAATGAGAAACCAATAATAAAAGCACGCAAATTGGTTGGTATAAAGCGTCTAAAAAAAGACAATATGCCAAGCATAAAGGCAGTGTCTGTCGCAATCGGAATCGCCCACCCTCTAAAGGTTTCAGGCGAATCATAATTAAAAGCCCAATAAATAGCAGCCGGCGCCACAATACCGCCAATAGCCGCTACACCAGGTAACACCAAATTATTTTTGTCCTGAAATTCACCACAGACCAAATGAAATTTAAGCTCTAACCCAATCAGCAAAAAGAATAAAGTCATAAAGCCATCATTCACCATCTGAATTAATGGGCTTTTGTAAACAAATTGAGCATACCGAAAGGTAACAGTTGAGAAAACAAAATCTTTATATAACTCTTGCAAAGAATCAATGTTCGCCACACAAATAGCCGCAATAAAGCTGATAATGAGCAATATGCCTGAAATTAACTCGTAATGGTAGAGGTCTGCTGTTTTTGTTTTGTCCATGATCTACTATTGATTCAATATTATGATTTTTGATTATTATAAGTATATTTAAAGCTTAGAGTAAAGAGACATTATTCTATGCTCAAGCCAAAATAAAAAAAACCAGCCCACTGGAATAGGCTGGTTTGAGTACTGGAGATTATATCTACTTACTGGAAATCCTATAGACTGGAAACTACAGGAGCTTGGCCTAGAGTCCGCTTAAATAAAGCTTTCCCTAAACTTATAGTCACATATTACCATTATTTATAGGAATGTCAATAAAAAAATTCATATTTATGATTTTTTCTTGCATAAAATTCCATTTTGGAATACTATCTATTAAAAGAGGAATAGCATATGTTACATGACATCAATAAATTAAGAATCTTTCATTATGTAGCGATTGAAAAATCACTTACGCGTGCTGCCCCAATATTAAAGATGAAACAATCTTTTGTTAGCAAACAAATTGCCAGCCTTGAAAAAGACCTAGGTAAAATTCTTTTTTATCGCAGATTCCGGGGAGTTGACCTAACGCCAGATGGCGAAAAGCTCTTCTCATACACCAAAGACATCATGAGACAAATAGATCAACTTGAAAATAACTTATTGGAAGAACCTCAAAGCAAACCCTTAACAATCGTTACAACAACTGGGGTAACACATCTTTGGCTTCTAGAGAAATTAAGAGAAAACGAGTACTTTAATAGCTCGTCAGAGACCCTAAAAATTGTCCTCATCGATAAAGAGTTCGATATTCGAGATAGCTTTGCCGATATTGCAATATTACCCGCGTACTCTTCAGATCATCAAGTATTTAAAAAACCCCTATTTACAGGACATTTAAAAATCTATGCATCCAAGGAATATCTAGAAAAACATGGCACTCCTCAAAAAATTGGAGACCTTGATCACCATAAATTAATTGCATTTTATACTGAAGCTGCTGCCACATACAGAGGAAACATCGACTGGTTCTTGACCTATGGGCGCAAACCCAACAATCCTAGACGACCTATTCTAATGATCAACTCATTAATTGGCATTTTTACAGCAGCCGTTCAAGGAATTGGGATCATTAACATTCCTGAAGAAATGCCCCTCCTAAATGAATCTCCTCTTGTAGAAGTGTTACAAGACATGGATGTTAAACAAAATGTTGATGTCTTTTTCATCTGCCTTAAAGAAAGAATTCATGAAAAGCGAATCGGAGAGTTATACCAACTTCTCAGCGAACCAAAGCCCACTCTAAAAAAGACTTGATTTTTATGACAACCTATGCCATAAAATAAAAACAACATCAGCTTGCATATAAGCACATAATGACTCAATTTAATCATCAACCAACGGACATTTAATTATGAAAAAGATTAACACAAAGAAAATACTAGTAATCAAAAACACACATAAAACAACTGTAATCTAAGTTATTAGTTTAGATTATTGTATTTCAAAGCTCCTCATAATTTAGAGCACCCCGGGGTACTGCATTTTTGAGACTTGGGGTGTTTTGTCAGAATAAATACAACATGTATTACATACGTTCTTCACACGCACAAAAAGATCTTTTTAACCAAACACAATCTCGCTTATTTGCAAGCCTTAAATACCTGTATTCTTCACTAGAGTCTTTAAATAACGATCCACGTCAACACCAGATTCAACAAAAATTACAAAACCTTGAAACCAAACCTGCATCGCCTCTTTTATATGCGCTCAACACTTTACTCGCAAGCCAAGAGCCTGCCAATATTGATTTTTGTATTAAGGCCCTTCTTGAAACAAACTTCACACAAACAGAATTAATTGAAGACACGGCTCATTTCAAAAACAATGGCCTTGCTGCCCTCATTCTCGAAAAAGCGATTCAATTAGATGTCTCAGATACAAAACCAATCCAGCAAGAATCCGCTCTCATCCAAAAAATAAACAAAGCCATTCAAACAATTCATCACTATACCCCTTTAATGGGCTGCGAAGTTGATCACTTCATGAAGAAAGTCTACATTACGTCCAGCCCCAAAATGATCTCAGGCACTAGCTTTAACCTCTTTGGCGCTATTTATCTCGGAGACTCCCTCTTACAAGAACATGATATCATCATGTGCACATCCATCATTCATGAAGTAGCGCACCTCTATTTTTACGCTCTGTCAACCATTGATCCACTCATTTTGAATGATTATGAAGAAAAATACCCATCGCCTTTAAAAACAGATGAGCGACCTTTAATTGCGGTCTTCCATGCTGTCTTTGTCTTATCGCGCATGGTCAATTTTTTAAAGCAGATTCTTAAATATCCAAAGAGTCCCCTCTACCAAGAAGCGCTTATTGAATATCACAAGAACATTGCGTTTTTTGAAGCAGGTTACGAAACTGTCAGTAAAAATGCAAAGCTCACCACCATGGGTAAAAAATTTCTGCGCGACATCCGCCGAAAGACTTGATAAATCAACTGATTATCATTCATGTCGTCATTCAGAGCCACCCCCATAAGGGGTGGCATGGAATCTCATCAATTTCACAACCCGACCTGATGTTTGTTGCAAGATTCCAGAGACTCCACGGGCCCGAGGACGGGCCCTCTGAGTGACGATTTTTACCTTTATCACCGCAACTCAAACTGATGCCTGATCGCTTACAATAATTTTACCGCCTCCTACATCTTAACCCAATCACCATCAACACAACAGCCCCTGTGAAAAACTTCAAATCAGACGGCGCAAGGCCCATCGATAAAGCAAGGCCCTGTATCTGTTGGTACACAATTGCACCCAAAAAAGGAGCCATCAATTGACGATGCAATGTCGCATTGCCCGTAATCGCCTCGCCGATCATCAGGGCAGCCAATGCATGAATCACAATACCAATGCCCATACTAATATCCATATAGCTCTGATATTGCACCATCAAAGCACCTCCAAAACCACTATAGCAGCCTGCAATCATAAGACCCAAAAGGGTGTATTTTTGAATCGAAATCCCCTGGCTTTTGGCAAAATCTGGATTAAGACCAATCGCCCTCAACTGCAATCCTTTCTCTGTTCTTAAAAACAAAGCAAATGGCAAAACCATTACCAAGAGCAGCCCTAGCAAAATGAGTCCATCTAAAGTCATAGATGTATCTGAAAAAAGGCGTGCCTTGTTAAACAGAGCAATGTTTGGCTTTTCCATAATGCGCAGATTCACACTATAAGCCATTGTGCTCACGATAATCCCTGCAAGCAAGGTATTAACCTTAAGCCTTACATGAATCAAAGCCACTATCATGCTTAAACAGCCTGCGATTAAAGCCGATGCGATCAACGTCAAAGCTGGATGCAAATCCGATAACAAAAAAGACGCACAAAGAGCGCCTCCCAATGGATAGGCCCCTTCAGCACTTAAGTCAGCAAAGTTCAAAAAACGAAAAGGAATCATCACCCCATAAGCAACAAAGCTCAAAATCAAGGCCTGCAAGAGACCCGTTGTCACCAAAGTCATTGACATTGCATTTCTCCTTTTTCCCCTTGAAGCGTTAAATCCTCATACTGATGAAACAAATTCAACAGCTCAGCCAGTGTGATCTTTTGTTTTTGAGCCGCATCAAGATCTAGCACAATCTTTCCCTTATGAAGCATGATGAGTCGATTCCCATAGCGCAATGCATCATCTAATCTGTGCGTCACCATCAGTGATGTGATCTTTTGCTCACTAATTTCTTTCGCTGTATAGGCCATAATGAGCTCCTGCATTTTAGGATCTAAAGCTGATGTATGCTCATCAAGAAGTAATATCTTTGGCTTTGATTGAATGGCCATGAGGGTTGCAATCATTTGTCTTTGCCCTCCTGACAGCCCACCCATTCTCTCTAAACAGCGTTCCTCAAGACCAATACCCAAAGAGCTGAGCATTGTTTTCGCGCGCGATTCAAATCCATGATATGAATGCAATCTTGCTTTTTTCGAACGCAACTGACTCAAAACAATATTCTCAAGCAACGTTAAGTCTGACACTGTGCCTTTGTAAACATCTTGAACAACACTTGCTACAAAAGGGCTCCGGTCTCGTTTTGTCACACCTTTTCCATCAACAAAAATATCACCTCGATCCGGTTGATACTCACCCGAAATCATCTTGAGCAACGTTGACTTACCCGATCCATTGCTGCCGAGGACGACACAAAAGTCGCCCTCTTTTAGCTCTAGATCGATCCCTTTCAAGACAGGCTCATAAGCCCCTTGAAAAGATTTCACAATTCCTTTAAGTGATAACATTACTCTACTCCACAATTGTAATGTTTGCATCATCTTGAGGGATCGCCACACCAAAAAACTCAACTTTTTTCCGATTCACAAAGCCCTTATGATCATCGCTTGCTGGAAAAGCAGGCCTCAGATCTTCGATTGCTTTTCCGCGCAAAATATCAGCTGCGAGCTTGCCGGCATTCATACCAACATGCTCATAATCAACGCCATAGCTCGCAAGCACCAAGCCAGACTCAACCGCCTCTTGATCCACATTCACAATCGGTATGCCCATCTTTGTCGCCTCTGCTGAAATGACTGGCAGAGTTGGTTGAATTGCACCACTCGTGCCAACGTAAATCACATCAACCTTATCTACAAAGCCCTGCATGCGCAGCTGAACGTCTCTTGCCTCATCAACGGGGATCGCAACAAGTTCCATCGCTTCTTGCTTTGTCGCCTTTTGCATCATCTGCAACAGAGCCTGATCATTGTTTTCAGCCGTTGCATAGAGAAGCCCTACTCTTTTTGCGGCAGGCAATAGCCTTTTCACAAATTGTAAAACGGCCCTCATGTCTTGCTGGTCAGAGCTGCCGACCATATTTCCTGTCGAATGACTCGCATCATCAAGCAGGCCAGAGACAACAGGATCCGTGATCACATTATAAACAAGAGGGATATCTTTAATAGATCCCTTTGCAAATTGGGCAATCGGCGTGCCCATGAGCATCATCACCTCAGGCCGTTTCGCCTTTAAATTTCCGATCATTTGCGGAATCATTGAGGTGTTAAAACTCACATCTGCCATTTCGTAATGGATTGTTTTTCCATCGATAAAGCCTTCGGCTTCAAGTTCTTTTTTGAAACCATGGATTGCCGCATCAAGCGAATGATGAGGGCCATAGTTTGCAATGGCAACCACGGGTAAATCTGACTCATGCCTTGTGGTCAAAGCGGCAATGAGACCAATTGTGATTGCTATAAGGGCAATCAGTCCTTTGTATGTCCTTTTCATGAGGAGCTCCATATTTTAAAATTTAAAGTGTTTGCTTAATTTGGCGGATGGCCAAAAGCGTTAAATTATAAATTGGCCCAAGGGCCAATGAAGCCAGAAAAGAACAATGAGAATGACAA
>JAGPBS010000071.1 GCA_018063245.1 Alphaproteobacteria bacterium
CCTTCATAGTTTACTATTAAGTGAAGCCGTTGATAAATCTAATTTTATCATAGGCGTCCATACCATCATTCAGAGCCACCCTTTAAGGGGTGGCGTGGAATCTCATCAAATATAACCACTTAACACAATAGTTGTGATGAGATCGCAGAGACTCCAGGGGCTCTCGACGAGAGCCCTCTGAGTGACGGTACAATTTATCTTACAATGGTAGAGCGACAGGTCGCGGGTGTGACAATGGGTAGACAAAAAGAGACGTGAATGACGATGAAGGGTGGGAATAAGAATGAGCCTCACCACTCCGTCACCCTGAGCTTGTTTCGGCATGACACAGCTGAGAGTCGTTCGCCTTCTATCCCTTTAAAGCCTTCATGAGGAGTTCGTTGATCATCTGAGGATTCGCTTTTCCTTGAGACTTTTTCATGATTTGTCCAACAAAGAAACCAAAGACTTTTTCTTTACCTGCTTTATAATCAGCAGCCATGCTTGGGTTCTCTGAGAGCAATTCAGTAACCATCGCCTCTAATGCGCCAGTGTCAGAAACTTGCTCAAGGCCTTTTTCCTTCACAATTTGGCTGGCGGTCTTTGATGAATCTTCAAGCATCTCAGCAAACACATCTTTTGCCATGCGGTTTGAGATGGTTCCTTTAGCAATCAAATCAATCAATTCAGCCAAGTGATCAACTGAGATTGGCGATTGATCAATTTCAAGGCCTAGGCGATTAAGAGCACCAAATAATTCACCTGTGACCCAAGTCACAACCAGACGAGCATCACGACCTTTTACAATGGATTCAAAGAAATCAGCTCTTTGACGATCGCCTACAAGAACAGAGGCATCGTAGTGGGTGACGCCAAAATCTTTCATGAAACGCTCAATCTTTTGATCAGGCAATTCAGGAAGGCTTGCCTTAATTTCATCAACCCATTTTTGTTCCAATTGCAGTGGCATCAAATCTGGGTCAGGGAAGTAGCGATAATCATGGGCTTCTTCTTTACTGCGCAGAGATCTTGACTCACCCTTAACAGCATCCCAAAGACGTGTTTCTTGTTTGATTTCTCCGCCATCTTCTAAAATTTCAACTTGACGACGCGCTTCATATTCAATCGCTTGTTGCATGAAGCGAACAGAGTTCACGTTCTTAATTTCGCATCTGGTACCAAATTCATCGCCAGGGCGACGGACAGATACGTTCACGTCGCAGCGCATAGAGCCTTGTTCCATATTGCCATCACAGGTGCCAAGATATCTGAGGATTGTTCTGAGTTTGCGAATATAAGCTGCTGCTTCTGCCGATGAGCGAATGTCTGGCTCAGAGACGATTTCCATCAAAGCAACGCCGGCACGGTTGAGATCAATATAAGTGTGATCTGGGCTTAAGTCATGGACTGATTTGCCCGCATCGATTTCTAAGTGGAGGCGGTGAATGCGGATTTCTTTTGTTGAGCTATCTTCAAGGTCAACTGTCACAACACCTTCGCCAACAATAGGGTGAGCGAATTGGCTGATTTGGTATCCAAGCGGAAGATCTGCATAGAAATAGTTTTTGCGATCGAAGACAGAATAGAGGTTGATCTGTGCATTGAGCCCAAGTCCGGTGCGAATTGCTTGCTCAACACAATATTTGTTGAGAACAGGTAACATGCCAGGCATGCCAGCATCGAGATAATCAACTTGTGAATTCGGCTCAGCGCCAAAATCAGTTGAGGCGCCAGAGAAGAGCTTGGCTTTCGATGTGATTTGCGCGTGAACTTCAAGTCCAACAACGATTTCCCATGGGCCTGTATTGCCCTTAATATAGTTTTTAGTATCAGTCATATTTTGTAACATCCTTATTTCCTTGAATTGAATGATCTTAATTTAAAGAACATAAGCTGGTTTGTGTGTAAATTGCGCTGCTTGTTCAATCACATGAGCTGCGCATAAAATTGTTTCTTCATCAAAAAGGCGTCCAATCAGCTGTAGGCCTAAAGGTAACTGATCTTTCCCGAGACCTGCAGGTACTGAAAGGCAAGGCAAGCCAGCCAATGAAGCAGGGACGGTGAAGACGTCATTAAGGTACATTGCAATCGGATCATCATTCTTTTCATCAAATCCGAAAGGAACAGATGGGGCTGATGGTGTTAAAATCACATCGCATTTCTGGTAAGCGAGCGTGAAGTCTTCAGCAATACGGGCTCTGACTTTCTGTGCTTTAAGATAGTAAGCATCGTAATAGCCAGCTGAGAGAACATAGGTTCCGATCATGATACGACGACGAACCTCTGGGCCAAACCCATCGCCGCGTGTATTTTTGTACATTTCGTTCAAATCTTTACCATCTTTGCGGAAGCCAAAACGAACGCCATCATAACGTGCAAGGTTAGAAGAGGCTTCAGCCGGTGCAATGATGTAATAGGTTGGTAAAGCATATTCAGTGTGAGGCAGAGAAATTGGTACAATTTCAGCGCCAGCAGCTTTTAGCCACTCAATCCCTTTGTCCCAGATTGCATCGATTGCTGGATCCATCCCTTCCATGCGGTATTCTTTTGGAATCCCAACGCGTAGACCTTTAATGTTGCCTGTTAAGGCTGCTCTGAAATTTGGGACAGGTTTGTTGACAGATGTTGAATCCTTTGGATCAAATCCGCACATGGCTTGAAGCATCAAAGCTGAATCTGCAACAGTGCGTGTGAGGGTGCCGGCCTGATCAAGTGAGGATGCAAAAGCAATTACCCCCCAGCGTGAACAGCGGCCATAGGTTGGCTTTACGCCAACAAGGCCTGTGAAAGAAGCTGGCTGACGGATAGATCCACCTGTGTCAGTACCGGTTGCAGCCATCGCTGAGTAAGAAGAAACAGCAGCAACAGATCCACCAGATGATCCGCCAGGTACAAGCTTTTTGCTGAATTTGAAAGATCCATCGGCCTGTCTTTCGCCTGGAGACCATGGGTTGATCACGCCGCCATAATAGCTGGTGAGGTTAGATGAGCCCATCGCGAATTCATCAAGGTTTGCCTTACCGAGCGTGATTGCACCTTCTGTTTTTAATTTGCCTGAAACAGTTGACTCATATGGCGGAATAAAGTTTTCAAGAATGCGACTTGAGGCTGTTGTACGTACGCCCTCTGTGCAAAAGAGATCTTTCATCGCAATGGGAATACCAGCCATCAGGCCTGTTTCGCCCTTGAGATAAGCTGCGTCTTGGATTTTTGCTTCATCTAAAGCACGATCAAAGCACGTGGTTACATAGGCATTGAGTTCTTTTGTCTTTTCAATCTCTTGAATATGAGCCTTTGTAAGTTCAGTTGGTGTGAATTCTTTCTTTTTAAGGCCTTCAAGTGCCTCGATGATGGTCATTCTTGTTAAATTGGTCATTTGGTATCTTCTATCGTTAAAATGGTGTGGGGAAATTATTCGACAACTGTTGGCACAGCAAAGAAATTCTGAACGCGTTCTGGCGCATTGTTCAGCACTTTTTCATTGCCATTAGTGACAGCATCGTCACGCATAGGAGCTGGTTGCTCAATCACAGAAGTCATTGGTTTGATATTGTTTGTATCAACCTTGTTAAGATCTTCAATCCAGCCAAAAATTTTGTTCATTTCCTGAACGAGTGTCTGTTTCTGCTCGGCAGGGACGTTCAAACGAGAAAGATCGCTAACGCGGTCAATATCTGCAAGGGTAAGTGTCATGTTAAAAACTCCTTTTCTGATAATAGGCAAAACGACATTCACACTAGTTTACAACGTCTTTTTTATGATGCAAGCAAATATTCGCTTTTTAAACAGAAAAAAAGAAATTATACTCAGATCATGCCGATACTCGATTTGACCTCATTTAAAGCTGCTTTACCCATACGATCCCGTGTGATGGGGCTTGATATTGGCACAAGCCGTATCGGGATTGCTGTTTCGGATGAGACGCATTTCATGGCGATGCCCTTGCAAACAATTGAGCGTCAGAAGCTAAAGCAAGATAAAGAGATCCTTGATCGTATTATCCTTGAGAAAAAAATCGGGGGCTGCGTTGTTGGTTGGCCACTCAATATGAACGGAACAGAAGGGCCTAAATGTCAATCTGTGCGTGATTTTATGGGTACGCTTTTGAAAGACTATCAATTGCGCAATTGTGCTGGTGAGGAAATGCCTGTTTTCTTTTGGGATGAGAGGCTTTCAACCGTTGCGATGCAGCGCTCGTTGATATCGGATTTAGATACCTCACGCAAAAAGCGCGCAAAGGTGATTGATCAGATGGCCGCCCAATTCATTCTTCAAGGCGCCTTGGATGCTATGTCTTACGATGTCAGATTGTAGAATGAACATATAAATTGTTATTCCTCCGTCAAGGCTTCGGCGGACTCGGCTCAGGATGACGGATCAAATACCTCCTCTCATCAATGCAATATCAGGCTGTACAGAATGGCATTCCTGACATTCTTATCCCTATTCAATCTCAATGTGTAATTTAATGTTTGGTTTGTCAATTTATTCTTGGAATTCTTCTTCCAGTGGAAAGTCATCGAGCTCCATATCAGAGATGGTTTCTTCAGAGAGAATTGGGAAAATGACATTGATCATATTGATGTGATGATTCACCCAATCAGCTGATTTTTTTCTATCATGAAAAAGATCCAAGAAAAGTTGTTCACTGAAAAAATCATAAATAACGGTTTCGAAGTCTGTAAATTGTTTTGTAATTGTATTTTTTCGATGCATGTCTAACAAAGTGACTATTTCTTCGAAATGTTGGGCTTCTATTTTTCTCGCGCGCAGGCAATAGAGTAGCTTGAGAAAAGTAATGAGGAGAAAATGGAGCCTTGTGCTGCCGACATCAAGCATTTTTTGAATGCCAAGATGTTTGTGTAAATAGATGATATAAGTGACATAGAAATTGAAAAATGAATCATCATTGATTGACTCCATAAAGGTACGATGAATCGAGTGAACAATTTCAAGACTATCATGCTCAAGAATATAGAAATAATAGAAAAGATAATTGTGATATTGCTGTACAAAAAGCGATGTCGTTAAGCGGATGATATCGGTTTGATAATTTACAAAATGTTGTAGTTTAGGGACGGCATCTGAGATAAAGCTATCAACGAGGCCTGATAGCGTATCAAGAACTGCATTGAATGAAGGGAGAGTCATGGTCGCTCTCCCAGGAAATGGATGGTGTCTTGTAAAGAGAAGGGGGGCAATGTGTGCAGTGACCCGCTGATGATCTGTTAAATCTTTAAAGTCGATATTTGATTTTAGAGGAGTGGTGCTGAGGTAGGTTTGAGCAAAATGCCTTGTTAAGTCTGATGTGAAAAGAACACTTAAGGCAGATTCAAACATCTTAATAAATGCATGAGTGGTTTGATGAAAAGAGTGAAATGCATCTGCGTCCTCACGATGTTGTTCAACAAAAGTACTCATGATGGAGGACATAAATGTATAAAGAACTTTCTTTTTCATCATAAAATGCGTAACAAAAGCATCTTTGTTCTGAAATAAGGGAGTACCTTGAATGACAGATTGCAGTATTTCTTTGATGCGCCAATAGAATGCGCATAATGACTCGAGCGTAAGGTCACCTCTGGTATGCCATTGAAATGGGATTGTATCTGCATAAGTTAGAAGGCCAGGAGGCCTGTTATTTTCAGCATCTGGCTCATGAGGTCTCAGTAAAAAGGCATCCAGGAATGAATCTAGTATATTTCTGATATGAGGATAGAGCGGATCTTTCATCTCATCTTGATTCTTAAAATTCATGAGAAACTCAGTATAAAGAGGAGAGAGAGGATGAGGGTGATGTTTGCTCAGGCTATTATTCAGAATGTGGTTTCTGAGGGCGATTTGTTCTTTAGGATTGATGAGGCCTTGTTGTAAACAATAATAATATTCATCTGTGAAATGTTGAAACGAGGTTGGAGCTCTCTTGTTAATCTTGCTCCTTATTTTGGTTGATGAAATGTACCCATTGTTCAAAGCTAAAATGAAATTTAAAAAATAGTGAAATGATAAGGTGTGAGGTTGATTGCTCAGGTTCCATTCGAGCAGAATAATGATTTCTCGAAAGCTGAAGGAATGATTTTTATGCAAATGTTCAATGATAGATAGGTGTGGTGTTGTTGAGTCACGGACGATTTGTTTAAAATGGATATTAGTACCAGGATTGCTTGTGACAAAAATAAGCTCGAGCAAGAGAAGAAGGATGATCAATATTTCATGAGGGCTTTCTTGAAAAAAAAGATGATTGAGCACAGAATCAGATGTAAAAATCAGAAGCGCCGTACTTTTGAAGTTAAAGAACAGATAATCACTATGTGTCTTGACAGTGAGAAGACTCGTTTGCAGGCCGATTAGATATATGACAACATCAAGGGGTAATCTTTCTTCCATAATCGCTTTTAAAAAAGGAGATAGGCTGAGCGTGTCGATTGATACGCCAGGTTTGTGTATGTCGTTATAATCTTTAAGAGCCATCCGATAAAGGCTTTTGTGAGCATTTTCTAGATCTTCTTGGTAAAAAAATGAGCGTGTCTCTCTTCCTGTTTGCGCATAAAAAGCGGCTTCAATGGCTCTTGTCAGCCTTGTGCAGATTGCTCTGATTGTTTCAAAATTTGTTCTCATGTCGCTGGAAGCTGCTTTGACAACTTTGCGATCTTTTAAATCAAGGACCTCAAGCTCTAAAAGTGTGAAGTTATGATCTTTATTTCTACGAAAGAGGCAGCTGAATCTTGCTTCTGCATAAAGGAAATCGGATGACGTGACAATTTTTTGCCAATAATTGATGTATTGATCGTGACTTGTGAGAAGTTGATAAAAGTGTTTATTCACAAGTGACAGGGGATAAGTCACCCCCATCGGGAAGCAGTCTTTATCTGAAAAAATATGCGGTGGCATTGTTGAGAGAAGATCAGACATATAGAGCCCTATTGTTTTTTATGTTATAGAGCAAAAGGGTTTCCTTAGAAACAATTTTCTCGACAATATAGGAATACACCTTGCGCATTTTCATGACGGTAAAGATCTCTTTTGTCCGTG
>JAGPBS010000072.1 GCA_018063245.1 Alphaproteobacteria bacterium
AGCGGCGATTAGGGCTTTTTGCTCATCGTGATGCGTTGTGATTTTGCGTCTTTCACCCGTCTCTAAATTTAAAGACCAGAGATTGACAGACTGAACCTTGTGCTTGCTTGTTGTATGTGAATCAATCGTGCTGACTGTGATGACGAGGTAGTTTGGATTAAAGAGAGAGACAAGGTGGAGATTCCCTTCCTGTCCAATATCAATACAGTCAACTGCCGTCAGAGGAAAGGTGTAACTTCTGGTTTGTTCTTTTGACTCTAGGTTGTATAATTCAATTTCTTGCGTTTCTTTATTGTAAAAACAATAGTCTCTACCGTTTGGCGCTAAAGTGAAGAGAGTTTCATAATTAAATTTGAAAGAAGCCATATAGATCATGAGGCTTACATCAAGTTCATCACGGCGTAGGATGCCATGTGCATCCATCAGGCGCGCGTGCTTTTCTTTTTCAACGTAGAAAGCGCCTAGAAGACGATATTCAGTCAAAGGAATGCTGACGATAAAAGGATCGCTCTCAAAATCTTTTTTGAGGCGCGCTGCAATAAAATCAGAGGCAGTCTCAATAAATCTGTCGAAAGTAAGTGTAAAGCGATTAAATGCTGAAGTGGTGCCTAAATGAATCATTGTCATAAGAAAAATCCTTTAAATTAAATAAAAGTAGATAATTTATAATACATTATTAATAAATTGTCAAGTGATTTTAACAGATTAATCACTTAGTTTGGCTGATCTTTCTTGAATGATCGCTATAATATCATTAAATATCGGGGATGATATGCCTTTATGTGCCAAACTCTCTTTGAGCTCACATGCTGAATTGTATAATTCTTGGGTCATGGCATTTATTTGCTTTCTTAAATTCGCTTGTGCTGTTTTTGTATCAGAAACCAGTCGATAGAAATGTCTGAGATATATATCCTGAGGCTTATATTGACCACCAATCTTCATTGCCAGCTTTTGTGATAAATCAGGATAAATTGTTGTGCTCAATAAATCATAGGCAGGGGCTAGTTCTGGTTTTTCATTTTTGTAAAGGAGTGAAAAGTTTTTCCCATGGGCGTCAGCATTTCCGATGAGATAATTGAAGATGATCATATTTAGAAACTTAATTTGATCTGCAGCAGGTCTTACAGCGCAATTGACAATTAGATGTTGGCAGTGAGCGATGCTTGGCCCCCCTTCGCGTTCATATTTCATTTCAGGAGCAATCCCAGAGGCCTGGCAAAAATCTTCTTGATGAATACGTGTTACAGTGCTGTTTGAATGCAGGATGCGATCGTATCTCTCAACCAAATAATAGGGCGTATCATCAACGTAATGCAAGCTAACGTCAGGAACATCAATGCCAGCAATTTTTGCAAGTTTCATACAAAATAATTCATTATGAGCGCTATCTTTGACGTGCTCAATCATAGGCTTTAAAATATGAGTTGTTGGTCCGCCTCCTTTTATTAAAAGAACTTGTCCATTTGCAAAGCCAACTGCTAATTTATCTTGTGCGCCTGCCAGAGAAAGTCTATAACCATCCTCACCACCTAACATGGGGCGTCGCCGGATAAGATCCAAAATTTCTTTTAAACGGATGTTGTCAAGAGTCTCAACCTCTTGCTTTGAGTTCTCAGGTCTTTGATCCTGAGGATATAAAGCCAAGGCGCCTGCACAATCTCCGCCAATAGCTTCTAATAAAGAGAATGTATTTCGTTTCGAGAGGCCCAAATAGGCGGCTAGACGATCTCTGACACCTTCTTCGGGGAGGAGTCCTGAGAAAAATGTTTTAGCTGGTCCTTCCTCAAAAGGCTCGCTCTGTAAGGGTAATGATAATGAAATACCGGATTTTGCGCCTGTCAGAAATTGAGAGTCATAAGAAAAAGCAAGTGAGCCTCCTTTTCTTTGTTCGAGTGTTCCAACAAGTTGATTATTTAAATAGACATCGAGCATCGGGTTCATAATTTATGCCCACCTACTTGAAGGTCGAGGCCTAGCATGGCCATAACCATCATCACTTTTCCGATATGGCAAGATTCTTTGCCTTGTTCAAGTTCGCGCATAAAACGAAGGCCTACACCAGTTGTCGCCGCCAATTGCTCTTGTGTTAGGCCTTGCTCTTTGCGAGTCTCTCTCACAAGCCTTCCTAATTTTCTCATTTTTTCTTCAATCATAAAATCATCCCTTTCGGGGTTATTTTAACATAGTGATCGGTAAAGTCAACTAAATAATCCCGATCGGGGTGATTAACGATCACACTTGAGTTCAAGAGCATGAAGGCCTGATTGTTTAATACAGACTTTTCAGAGAGGAGATAATGGCTGATAGATCATCGTTACTTAGCTTTAAAATGTCTTTTCGTTTGATCATTAGCTCAATTGCACAGTCAGGTAGTCCATGTATAAAAAAGATATAAATCAATTTAATCATTTTATCTCTGCTTATATTAAATTCATGACGATTTTGATAATCAAGATCGGCAAGGTCTCTTATATAGAGAGCATCACCAAATCTTAATGCCCCTTTTTGGGTTTGTGCCATGAGTTCATAGACAAATGGAGCAGGAAGGGCCGAGCGTGAAAAGCGATTCATTTCAAGATCAAATAGCTTAAAGCCATTCATATTCATAAAATGGTTGATATTCGAAAGAATATTACTATTCTTTGAGATAATTCCATTTGGTTGAAACTCTATTTGGATACCGAGAACATTTTTTTGTTTTAAAGTGAGTTCGGATCCTCGAAGAACATTCAGATCTTCTCCATCAGTGTCAATTTTCATGAAGTCAATTGTATCGAGCTCGTTTGTTTTAAAGAATGAATCGATTGAATATTTTTTTTGGGAGTAACAGATATCTTCTCCTGAATTAAATACTTCTTTTTCGATGCTATAGTTTGCGCATTCCCATGCCTTAAATGCACTTGTTCTTTCCCACCAGCAATTATTAATGTTATTGTCTGGTTCTTTGATAATTTGATTTTCAGCACCAATAAAGGCCTCAACATATTGAATTTTTTTATTTTTTGATTCTGAATTGAGTCTTTTAATTTCGGTGATTAGAGGATCAAAACCGATTGCGGATAGGTCTTCGTCAAAATGATCGATCCAGTAATTTTCGATGCCGCCGCTGCAACCAACGTCGATCAAAGTGAAATTTGTCTCTAAACACAAATTATTTTTTGTAAGGATTTTTTTGTAATGTGTATCTTGAACGACTTGCTTCATTGGCATGTTATGATCCCCCGAATAAAGGATTTTATTTTTGATGTTGTTGTCGTTTTGGGGAACCATTTTTTCGGGTCTTTTTCGAACTTATTTATATAAATTGAGTAACTCAATTTCTTTCCATGGAGAGGTGGTGTTAAGTGATCAAGTAGTGCTGTCTTTTCAAGATCGTTTACTTTCAATGTCTTTTGATGATTTATGATGAGTTCAGCTGTGCAATCGCCAAAGTCATAAATATCCAGAAGACAAGCGAGTTTTATGAGGTGGTTTTTATCTGGGATGAAGTTAAATTTCTTTTCATAGTCTGTGTCCCCCAGATCTCGAAAGTAAAGAGCTGTAGCAGATTGAACAGGACCAGGTACTTGCTTATAGACATCATCTAAATTGTAGGAGAGAGTTTTTCGGGGTTCTTTTTGAATGTTCATATCAAATAAAATAAATCCGAGAGGTTTTAAAACGTGATCAATAGCTGAGTACTGATTGAAATCGTCGAGATCAGATTCAAAGAAGCTAAGATTAATTTCAATCCCTAGAGTACCCTTTGGGCCAATCATATCCTTTATGCTTGAGAGAAATCCGAGACCATGTTGTGCTGTATCTATTCTAATAAAGTCAACAGAAGGGAGTTCCCGAAGCCTATCGTTTGTTTGTTTTGCTATTGTTTCTGTGTATTGCATAGGCTCAGCTAGAGAGATCTCTTTATACTGATTACCAAATATTTTGCTCCAAGTTGAGGGGGTTTGAGATTGATCTCCCATAGTTACAAAATAAATATCGCCCATGAAGCTGAGCTGCTTCTTTTTGATCATTTGATAGAAACAGTTCTTCAAGTTATAGTCTTGTCTGATCATACGATACCTTTGGGCAGAATTGTTTGAAGAGTTACGTTGTTCCCTGAAAGTTAATGGAGTTTGAGTATGGTTGTCAATTATATTCTATGATTTTCCATCGCACTGGAGTTCAAGAGCATGAAGGCCTGTTTTGAACTCATCTTTGAGCAATGCCATCACCAATCTTTGGCATTCGACAGGCCTTTTGCCCTCAAAAGCATCGGATTTGATGTGAATTTGGTAGTGTGTTTCGCCAGTGCCGTCATCTCCGCTATGGCCATGATGCCTTGCTGAAACGTTTTTAATCTCACAAAGGCTTGGCTTTAAGGCAGAGAGTAGACTCTGCATGCGATCTTCACGTGACATGGTGGTGTACCTTTCTTGTAAATTGTATTCTTGGTTTGATTGGATTGTAAGTGAATGTTTGTGTCACTCAGAGGGCTCTTTTATCGTAGCGAAGCGGAGATGAACGAGTCCGTGGAGTCTCTGCAATTTATCAATAAAGATTGTGCTTGATTCTGTGTTGATGAGATTCCACGCCACCTCTTGAGGGGTTGGCTCTGAATGACGGATATGTATCTACAGAATAGTTATGGCGGTGCTGTTTGTTTTTGCGAAATCTTTCTTTCTATTCCTGGTTGACATCAAAAAACATAACTTTGCGCGCTGGTGTTGTTTCATAAGCCGCTAGATTATGTCCAAATCCTTCAGTCTTTGGCTCGGCCCGATTGTAACTCAGAATGCGCACTTTGCTGTTTTTACCATTGGATTCAAACCCTAAAACAAGGCCTGTGTGCGTTGCTTGTGCTGTTGTTCGTATTGTATAGATTTGCCCGGGTTTGATGTCGCGTTGAGGGTCTCGAATCCGTAAGGGCTTTAAAACCTTGCCAAGGCTCATGCCGGCGGGTGATTGGCACCACTCGATTGCTGGACTAAAGGATCTTTCAAAGGTGCCCTGGTAGAGATATTGCTGGTCCAGTGTTGTGGTATATAGACTTGAGCCAGTTAGTTTAGAGATAAAGGAGGAGCAATCTTCAGGTCCGCCTACTTTTCCGTTTGGATAGGCAGATTCACCTCGGTGTCCTCCATAAGCGTAACCACTGTGTGTATAGGTGAGTGCAAAACCAGATTGTATTTGAGACGTAAAGCTTGAGTCTTGGTGATAAATGCCTTTTGGGATAGGTACTTGGTGTACGAGATGTGATGTATGAAGATTTAAGCATTCAAGGTCATCAATTCTAGAAAAAACTTGGTCTTTCGTAGATGCCTGTAGGGCCAGATCACGCATTGTTAGAGCGATTTCGATGAAGGCAGTTTTGAGCGTTGTGCCTTTGGAATTGCCCCAAATGGTTGATTCTTCTCCAAGAAGGGTTGTATTTTCCCTATCAATTTGATATCCACTTGGCGCCATGCCATAGAAAAGGATGCCCAGGTTATCATCAAGTAAATCACGTGTGCGTTTTATGATATCTCTCATATGGAGTGTTTTAATGGAGTAGGGTACTTCATCTTTGGCGGGATTATGTCCGAGGGGGAATGACCTAAGATCTGGCTGAAGCCAATCAAAATAATCTTGGTCTTTTCTGGTTCTTTTTAAGAGCGCTTCTTTGAGTACATCAAAATCACAATTGTCACTATGGTGATTGATATATGTTGCCAGCATTCTCAACTCTTGAATGGTATTTTCGCGGAATGCTTGTTCAGCTTCGAATCCCCTTGCAACGAGAGAGTTTGGTAATAGGCTCATAGGACATCTCCTTTTTGGCTATTTGGAAGTACTTATTTTTACTTATTAGCGGACATCATTGCTCATTCTTCATCTCCTTTTAGCATTCTATCAGAGCCTTCAAGGAAGAAAAGATCTTTTTGCATATGTTTTTAAATAATTCATTGGATTTGTTTTTTGCCTATTATTTTGTGTTTTTTATAAATTATGATAAAATTAGTTAAAATTAAATGTAATTCATTTGAGGGGTTTTCTGAATGTCAAAAATATCTATTCCATTACCGAAAGTTTCGGATACATCCAGTCCACAAAAAAAGGCTCATCAGGCGAAAACTGCTCCTGCAGCAGCTTCCAAAAAAGTACCAATTGTTGCAAGTGAAGCTAAGCAATCAAAACCTATTCAGCAGCGAAGTACGAAAGTAAAAGAACCTAAGCAACCTGTTGCTCCTCCGCAGGCAAAGCAAGTAAAGGCTACTCCACCTGCAGCTTCGAAAAAAGCACCGGTTGTTAAGGGCGAGGTCAAGCAGTCAGCGCCAGCTCAGCAGAAAGGTGCGAAAAAGAAACAACCTAAGCAGCCAACGGCTCCTCAGCAAGCCAAACAAGCAAATCCGGCACCTCCTAAGGTGCCAGCAAAAGCAACACCTACACCTGTTGGAGTGCCTAAGATTTCTGATGTGCCAAAATTGCAGATGCCACCAGCTGTGAAAAAGCAGCCTTCTCCGGTTAAGAGCGCTCCACCTGCAGCTTCGAAAAAAGCACCGGTTGTCAAGGGCGAGGTCAAGCAGTCAGTTCCACCTCAGCAGAAAGGTAAAAAATCCAAGAAGCCAAAACAACCTAAACAGCCAACAGTTCCTCAACAAGCCAAACAAGTGAAGGTTGCTCCTCCTAAAGCGCCAGCAAAAGCAACGCTTACACCTGTTGCAGTGCCTAAAATTGTGAACGTACCAAAAAATACGTCACTAGAAGGGTTAGATGAGCTAGATCTTGGTTTTATGCCACTAGATCAATTGCAAGAAAAATTAAAACAACTGATTCAAGAGGTCCTGGCAGATCCATCTCATGAAAGTTTTATGCTCTATTTTTCATTTGAGAAAAGTGATTGGGAAGCCTTTG
>JAGPBS010000073.1 GCA_018063245.1 Alphaproteobacteria bacterium
GTATTGATATTGGACAGGAAGGGAATCTCCACCTTGTCTCTCTCTTTAATCCAAACTACCTCGTCATCACAGTCAGCACAATTGATTCACATACAACAAGCAAGCACAAGGTTCAGTCTGTCAATCTCTGGTCTTTAAATTTAGAGACGGGTGAAAGACGCAAAATCACAACGCATCACGATGAGCAAAAAGCCCTAATCGCCGCTGAGAAAAAAGCACGACTTGCACAACTACAAGCGCAGATAGATGAGTATAACACCGACATCCAAAGCCTTAAAACGGATATTGAAAAAGCTTTTCCAACACCTTCTTATATCGATCATCTTAGACTGGTTGAAAAACAAATAAAAGATTACCTTGATACAGGCCATTTTGTAGCAGCCTCTGAACTGACAAGATTATTAAGTGATCTCCAACAGGCCATTCAAGACAGAGAGCAAATGCTCGCTAATACCGCTAGAAACCCAGGCGCTAGCATCACAACTGGTTATCCAAATAACAAAACATTAGCTCTCAACCGTGACCTAAATATGCTTCATGCAATTCGTATGATGATCGGAGAAACAAATACTTGCCGCCAGAAGCAAGAACTCCTCGACACATTGAACATCGCGCCCAAAATACTCAGAGAGATGTATAAGCCATTATTAGACTTATCACAAATTCTTGTTGAAATGTCTAAACACAACCCTGCAGCACAAAATTCACCCATTCGAAGAGAAATTGACCTATTAAAAACACATTTTGGCAAAAATCTTGGACCTGAATTCTACGATTTAGCTGACTATCCAATGGATATGCAGCAGCCTACTGATGAGGTTATTTACTTTTACAGCGACTATGCTCTTGACGATGTAACAAAGAATATAACAGGTGATTTAACCACAAAGGTTTGCGCCTATAATCTTGTCTCAGGCAAAACCCGAATCATGAATATTTTTGGAGTCTTTGCCTCTGAGATGGCTCTTGGTCGAGATCTTAAGGTTTCAAATATTTCTTCCAATCTTAATAAAGAATTCAAAGCCTATAAGGTTGATAAAAAAGGTCTTCCTGAAGCAAAGTTTAGCCTTTCCGCTGAAGAACATCGGTATGTTAAACCTTTCTCATATGATGAGGATCACGTATTGCTCATGGATGCGCGCTTCACAGATAAAAAAACACCTGTTCTGAGATCTTTGACCCGTAATATGGAAATGCCTCTTTTACCTGAAAAGGAAGAAGCCAGCCTTAAATCTGATGTGCTAGGTGCCCTTGTTAACCCAAAAACAAAAGAAGTTTTTGCTTATGAATCCTATTATGATAAGTCACGCCTCCATCTCAGAACGCCAGAGGGAACTTATGAAAGCTTCTCTGACGAAGATATGATGGATCCATCACGCATCACTTATGGTCTACAGCTTTTGAAAAATATGAGAGAGCAAACAGGCGCAAATTTCAGCCTAAGAACGGCTTTTGGTTTTAGCTATCAAACAGAGAATTCTATTAAGAATGTCGTCCTTACCATCGATCCTGAAACAACTGAGTTCAAACTCTCAGAAATCGGATCACAAAAAAGATCATCAGGCCTCAACCCACTCACAAAATCAAAGTTTGCAAAAACAGAACCATTTACCTTCAAAGCGCGTGATGGACTAGAGATTCAAGCCTATCTCACATTGCCTCAAAACATAGAGACACATGAAAATCTGCCAACTGTTCTGTTGATTCATGGCGGTCCAATGTCAAGGGATAAGCTTGAGCCAAACCCACAAGTTGAATTCTGGGCATCACGCGGCTGTGCGGTTGTGCAAATTAACTTCCGTGGCTCAAAAACTTTTGGCAAAGAGTTCCTCAAATCAGCATGGGGCGATTGGCATGGCAAAATGACGGACGATCTCATTGACGGACTGGATCATTTGAAAAAGAAAGGCATTATTGATAAAGGACGCATCATCGCAGCGGGTACAAGCTATGGCGCTTTTGCAACCACATCCTTGCTCACAAAATATCCAGATTATTTCCAGTGTGGTGTTGCAATCAATGGTCCTTTTGATCTTGTGACTGATTTCAAAGACATTATGGATAAAAAGACCATTTTCAAGCCTGAAGACTGGACAATGCAATTTGGAGCAGACTTACGCATCACAGATCGATATGAGGAAGAAGAAGCAAAGCTGAAAGCACAATCGACAACGACTTACATTCCGCACATGACAAAGCCTCTGCTTTTAATCAGCGGATCAAAAGATGATACTTGCCTACCAAAACAATCAGCTAACTTTGCAAGAGAAGCAAAAAAATGGGGCAAATCAGTGACGCATGTTGAATTCAAGGACGAAGGCCATAGCTTCTCACTTGATAATTATCCCCACCTCATGGGTGTTCAAGAGAACTTTGTTGCGCAGTACGTGCCTGGCATCTATGCAGAACCGATGGAGCGAGAGATGAAACAAAACCCTGCCATTAAAGTGAAAACAACGTCACGGTATTAAGGACGATTTTCATCCATCATTGTGAAGCCTCATTTGATAAAATATCGTCACTCAGAGGGCTCTCCCAAGAGAGCCCGTGGAGTCTCTGCAGTCTCACAAAAAAATTGCACTCAGTGGTAAATGAAATGAGATTCCACGCCACCTCTTAAGGAGGTGGCTCTGAATGACGATTCTCTTCTACAAAATCACAGTTAGAGACGATGATAGTATCTATAGATTGCTCTTACAAAACCTTTATCAACGCATTACATGACCTTGACTGCAATGACGCACTGATTGGATCCCACACTTTCCTTGACTTTCCATCATGTTTCATTTACATTTCAACAATATTTCGATTATTTTTAGAAGATATAACCATGGCCCTTATTATTTCTCATCCTAAAGCTCGTATTAACCCGTTTATTTTATCTGTATCTCCGATCTATGAAGCTCTTTCTCTGAATCAAAGATTTGGGTTCCATCAGACTCCAAATGATCTTCATTTACACCTCCAGGAATATAAAGTACTGGGCGCTTTTTATGTTCAAAAAGAAAAGCATGCTCGCCTGATGGATGCGCACGGTATTTTGCGCCGTGATGAAATAAATGCAGATCTGACCGCTTATCTCTCTGGATCACACCCACAACCACTTAACAATCCATTTGCTCTCACCCATGATCATTCTTGTTATGTTATCTACAATCAAAAAGAACACAGAATCGAACTTTATGATTTAGCAAGCAAAACACTTCTGAAAACATTTAATCTTGTCTTAAAGAGCAATGAATCTATCCATATGATTGATTTATTAGGTCGCCAAATAAATCCAAATTTTTTGCTTTTTGAAATCGTTACTCATCCTGATGCTCCAGAAGACGTAACAAGAAATGCATTTTGGTCCTGGAATTTGACTACAGGTGATTGTCAAAAAGTCACATCTTATTTTGACAATCAAAATGAGCAAATCTTAAAAGAAAAAGGAGAAAAAATAGCAAAGCTTGAAGAACAAATCAGAGCTTTAGAAGCACAAGATCCTGAATCAAAAACTGAAGAATCCAAAGCCATTGAAGATGAAATCACTAAGTTAAAAAAAGAAATGCGGGAGATTTATCCAAATCATCATTACAAAGAAGCTTTTCACCATTACAAAGAAGCTTTTTTAGAACTTGACTCAGTCCTTAGAAACACGCACACACATGATCAGCGCACTCAAAAAATAGTGTCTCTGTTCATACAAAGAATCCGTGACAGAATTAGCTTTATAGAAACCTTACTAGAAAAGCAATCTGCGGCTGAAGACTTAAACCATCATCAATTAAAACTCTCCTTGTCACACGATTGTGAACTTGTTCAAACGATCAAAAGAACGCTTCTTGAACATATTGAATCAGTGCCTCTGAACATATGCCTACACCTAGAAGAGTTAGATTCACTGACAGATGCAATTTCTCATTTTCAAGCTGGAATATTAGCAGCCTTGGCAGATGCCACGTCCCAATTAAAAAATTTACACACAAAAGGGATGACACCTGGGGCTCTTAATCTAAGAAACTTGAAAAACAAATTACAAGAATTCAGAGAACAATTTGGCACAAAACGTCAGGAGCCATTTTTTACACTTGCTATCTATCCTAACACAATGAATAGGCTCTCCGATGAGGTTGTCTTCTTCCATTATGTTCACCTTTTAGATGAGGCACTCAAAAATAAAAAAGAAGACGGACACATCTACATTTGCTCTTATAATCTCTGTACGGGTCAAACTACAATTCTTAATACTCTTACTGAACTTATTACTGATCTCGTTTTAGATGAAAATGGAAATATCTCAACTTTAATCTGTCAGTCACCTGATGCTTATATAGCAAAACAGCTAGATGAGAAAGGTCACCCAGAGGTTAAATTCATCATGACGGCTACCGAAAAGAGAAATCTTTCTGCGAAATTATATAAGGCCGGGCACCTTATACTTTTTGATGGGCGCTTTACTGATAAAAGAGTTCCTATTTTAAAATCATTAAAAGACAATTCTGAGAGACATCTTTTATCTTACGAGGAAGAACAAAGCCTCAAATCTGATGTTATCGATGTAACCATGGATCAAAAAACCGATCAAGTGAAAGCCTATCTAACTTGCTATGACCAAGAAGAAATGCATATAAGATCAGCCAATGGTCAATTTCTACCCTACCCTTTACGATCTGCTTTTAAGAAGTCCACTTCTCAAAAATTCTTAGAGCGTTTTTATGCAAATGTCGATATTACAGATCCTTTGGTTTTCAAAGTCAGAAAACCCCAAAATGAAACAAGATATCTCATTTTAACAAAACCTCAACAATCTCAGAAACCGCAGATCGACCCGATCTTCACACAAGCGCATCCTCTGCCCATAAGTCCAGTCACAAAGGGAAAGTTAAGCAAAAAAACAAAAGCCTTTACTTTTAAAGCAAGAGACGGCCTTAATATCCAAGCCTATATCACTTTTCCGCAACATACCCATCAATATCATGATTTGCCAACAGTTTTAGTGGTCCATGGAGGACCAAATTATCGAGATCAATTTAACCTAAATGAAGAGGCTCTCTTTTGGTCGTCAAGAGGATTTGCAGTTGTTCGCATTAATTTTAGGGGATCTAAAGGCTTTGGATCATCCTTCTTAAAAAGTTCTTGGGGTGATTGGCATGGCAAAATGACCGATGATCTCATTGATGGGCTGGATTTCTTGAAATTGAAGAACATTATTGCCCCTCATAGAATTGTTGCTATTGGCCATAGTTATGGAGCCTTTGCAACGGCCTCTCTTCTTACAAAATATCCTGATTACTTTCAATGTGGCATTGCTCAAAATGGAACCTACGACCTGATTGATGATTTTCAAGCAACCGCAGATCAAACAACCATTCACAATGTTGGATTTGAAGCGCGTCAATTTGGAGCAAACCCACTGATTCCTGAACAATCTGATGAGGCAAAAGAAAAGCTCAAATCTCAGTCTCCTGCCACTTTTATTCCCAACATGACAAAACCTCTCCTTTTAATCACCGGATCCGCAGATGATAACTGCCTGCCAAGCCAAGCAAGCAACTTTGCAAGAGAAGCTAAAAAATGGGGAAAATCTGTGACACATGTTGAATTTGAGGGTGAAGGTCATGTTTTCTCCTTACGCAATCTACCACACATTATGGGTGTTCAAGAGAACTTTGTTGCGCAGTACGTGCCTGGCATCTATGCAGAACCGATGGAGCGAGAGATGAAACAAAACCCTGCCATTAAAGTGAAAACAACGTCACGGTATTAAGGGCTGTTCAGGTATTGATGTGTCATGCTGAGTTTTTTAGACCCTGAAACGAGTTCAGGGTGACGCACTACTCTTGTCAGACCCGCGACTTGTCCGCCGAAGCCATTATCGCGTCGAAGCATAGCAAAGACGGATAGCGTAGGGGGAAGGCAGGTGTCCACAAAATCTCTCAATAAAAGTAGACTCAACCCCTTGTTATCAGTGGATCCCTGCTTCCGCAGGGATGAAAAACTGACGCGGCAATCACCCCATCCCCCTCCCAAAAATTGTTTACATTACAAACAATGTGTCATTTTGAATAACAACTATACAATCAATTTCACACAATATATCTATAACGCATTGTTTTTGCTTTATATATTTCATGGCACGCTTTCTGCATTATAAAAAGCAAGAGCAAATATACTTTGTTCTTATTCGAGCAGATATTTCTATTAGCGAGAATAAGTCTCAATAAGCAGAAAAATCATTTTTAATAAGGAGAATATATATGAAAAAACTATCAATTATAGCAGCGAGCCTTTTAGCCTCGACTTTATACGCAGGCCAAGCCTTGGCAACAAATGCAATTATTTGGGATTTTTCAACAAGTGGGAATGTAAATTTTACCGACAATGATGGTTTACACCAATATGCAATAGTTCAAGACACAAGCGGAAATAACTGGAAAGTCGAGGTATCAGCTCTACACGTCGTTCTCCCATACCTTGGACAGCCAAACAATCCAATCGTAAACGACAGTTTATTTGAATTTCCGTTATCGACTCAAAATCTCGGCCTCAATAATTCAGCAGATGGTATAGGCGTACACAGCATAGGAAACAGTCAAGGCACTATCGGCACTGTCTGGGACGGCGAAACTTTTGCTGACCCTGAATCATCACAGATGAATCAGCAACTTAGAAGCGCCATACCACTCCCGAATACACCGGTCATTGAAGTGTTAAGACTAGGTAGTGTCGACATTTAATTTTTTTTATGATATACTGAACTTCTAATAATAAGAAAAGGAGTTGAAAGTTGTATGATTTAAGGGATGACCAATGGGAAGCAATTAAGGATAGCCTCCCAGGAA
>JAGPBS010000074.1 GCA_018063245.1 Alphaproteobacteria bacterium
CTTTTCATGAGGAGCTCCATATTTTAAAATTTAAAGTGTTTGCTTAATTTGGCGGATGGCCAAAAGCGTTAAATTATAAATTGGCCCAAGGGCCAATGAAGCCAGAAAAGAACAATGAGAATGACAAAAACCTTCGATCCATCAAATTGATGGCGAAGATAGGGCATCATAGTCAAAGATTGCTGTAAGTAAAGGGGTTGCATTTAAGTCTCATGGTTAAACAAATAGAACAAGAAAGGAGAAAATCGTTAGATTAACGCCACCAATTCATTGTTTTTTGTTTCACGCACTGAGTCATGTTCATACCTTACTTTTAAAAAAGAGACAGGATATACTTCTCCCCTTAAGTCTTACTATATCAGATTTTTTATAAAAGTGTGAAAAAAAATGAGCCTCAAGACTGCTGGATAATAGAGCTTAAGTAACAATTTAAAAACCGTCATTGCCTTATCATAGGTGTCCATAGTCTCAATCTCAAACCAGCAGCAATCTTTATCTATCCCTCAAAATACGCTGAACTGCGCCTAAAACCCCTGGCAATTCCTCCTCAAACCCATTTTCTTTTGCCTTTTTCAGCCATTTCCGGGACTCAACGATGTCTTTTTTCACGCCCAAACCATCTCTATAAACAACGCTCAAGTTATACATTGCCTCTGGATTTCCTTGCTGAGCTGCTTTCATAAACCATTCAAATGCTCCAGTTTCATTTTTCTTCGTACCAAAGCCATTGAGATACATATAACCAACACCGCATTGCCCCCCAGCATCTCCTTTTTCAGCAGCTTTCATGTACCATTTAAGGGTCTCAGTATTATTCTGCTTAACCCCCAACCCATTCAAGTACATATAGCCAATATTCACTTCTGCATCAGTATTTCCTTGCTCTGCTGCCTTTGTAAAGAGCTTGAAAGCTTCGGTGTAATTTTTCGCAACACCCTTTCCTCTCAAATATAGCCCTCCTAGATTATACTGAGCCATAGAAGACCCTTGCTCAGCGGCTCTCATAAACCACTTAAAGGCTTCAGCCTCATTTTTCTCGACGCCCTCCCCAAGTTCATATGAGGCGCCCACATGAATCTGCCCATCAACAGCCCCTTGCTCTGCTGCTTTCATAAACCACTTAAAGGCTTCAACAGCATCTTTCTGGACGCCTAATCCATTGAGATATATATAACCTAGGCTCGTCTGCCCGTCAGGATCACCTTGCTCTGCTGCCTTCATATACCATTTAAAGCCCTCGGCCTCATTTTTCTGGGTCCCGAGCCCCTCCAAAAACAAATAACCGACACCACTTTGACCACCAGCATCTCCTTTTTTAGCTGCTTTCATGTACCATTTGAAAGCTTCAGCCTCATTTTTCGAAGTGCCCAAACCATTAAAATACATATAGCCTAATTGCACCTGAGCATCTAAATCTCCTTGCTCTGCGGCCCTCGTATACCATTTAAAGGCCTCGGTATAATTTGGCACATCTCCATCTCTTTCATAATAGTAACCCAAAGCATATTGAGACTCAGCATCTCCAGCCTCAGCCTCTTTTTTTATTGTCTCAATAGTGAGCTCTTGTGCGAAAGCCATTCTGCTCGTTCCCACAAAAGTCAAAGAACACAAAGCCACGAAAACGACTGTTAATAATATATTTTTATTCACTTTTTGTATCCATTTTTTATAGCCAATTCAATCCATCTTTCAGCTTCAACTTGATTTTGCTCAATACCGTGACCACCTTCATACATAAGGCCAAGATAATATTGGGCTGCAGGTTTTCCTTGCCCTGCCGCTTTTAACATCCATTTAAAAGCTTCAGCATCATCCTGAGGAACACCTTTTCCGGTTGCATATAAATAGGCCAATTTAAACTGGGCATCCATAAGACCCTGCTCCGCTTGGCGTTGAGTCCTCTCAAATGACCAAGTTTCAAATGTGTGTCTGACCGGGGTTAAAAAGGAGTCCTCCGCTCTATAAGAGCCGATGATTGGCATCATGATACCAACGGCGACAATAAAAAGAAGAGACTTTTTCGCCTTCTGTTTCAATCCAACTTGAGTCATTTGGTATCCTGTATAAATAAATAGAAGAATTACATTTATCCAACACATCTTCTATTGTCAATAAAAATCCTTTGCATTCCATCACCTCAAAGCGCTTTTACGACTTCCTCGCACATTTTCTTGGCATCGCCGAAGAGCATCATGGTTTGATCATAATAGAACAACTCATTTTCAACACCTGCATAGCCTGAAGCCATTGATCGTTTCACAAATAGAACCGTCTTTGCTTTTGAAACCTCTAAAATCGGCATACCGTAAATTGGCGAGGCTGGATCAGATTTCGCAGCCGGATTGGTCACATCGTTCGCCCCAATCACAAAGGCAACGTCCGCACTTGCAAAGTCACGGTTGATCTCTTCAAGCTCAAAAACTTCATCGTAAGGAACATTGGCTTCCGCAAGCAGAACATTCATGTGCCCTGGCATTCTGCCGGCAACAGGGTGAATCGCATACTTAATTGAAACACCTTCTTTTTTGAGCAAATCACACATCTCTTTCAAAGCATGCTGCGCTTGCGCAACTGCCATTCCGTAGCCTGGAACAATAATCACAGATGAAGCATTTTTCATGATAAAGGCTGCATCCTCAGCTGATCCACTTTTCACCATTTTATCTTGGTGCGAGCCTGCTGCAGCAACCGATCCTTCAGCACCAAAGCCGCCCAAAATAACACTAATGAATGAACGATTCATCCCCTTACACATGATGTAACTCAGAATCGCACCTGAGGCACCAACCAAAGCGCCCGTGATAATCAGCAAATGATTCTGCAGCGTAAAACCAATACCCGCAGCTGCCCAGCCTGAATAGCTATTGAGCATCGAAATCACAACTGGCATATCAGCACCGCCAATCGGCAGAATCAACAAGAATCCAAGCAAAAAGGAACAAGCCATCAAAAGCCAAAAAGCATGAGGCGATTGATCACGGCACAAAAGAACAATTAACCCAACAACAGCAAGGCCCAACAAAGCATTTAACGTATGCTGGAAAGGAAAAACCAATGGCTTTCCTGTAACAAGACCTTGTAATTTCCCGAAGGCAACCAATGAGCCTGTGAAAGTAATTGCTCCAATCATGGTCCCAAGACTCATCTCAACAAGGCTTCCTGTGAAAATATTCCCAATTTCGCCAATGTGATAGGAGACAGGATCATAAAAAGCAGCCGTTGCCACAAAGACAGCCGCCAGACCCACCAAAGAGTGGAAGGCAGCAACCAATTGTGGCAGAGCTGTCATATGGATCCGAAAAGCAATCACGGCGCCAATAAAGCCACCGATCAAAAGCCCAATCAAAATCCATTCAAATTGCTGAATCTGCGGCGACATCAATGTCGTGCCGATCGCAAGAGCCATACCCACCATCCCATACATATTTCCTTGACGTGATGACTCAGGTGATGAAAGCCCTTTCAGCGCCATAATAAAACAAACTGAAGAGACCAGATAAGCAAGCCCTGTGTATAATTCTGTCATTTCCATGGAACTCACCCCTTCTTCTCTTTTTTACGAAACATCTGTAGCATCCTGTAAGTTACAAGGAATCCGCCGAAAATATTCACCCCGGCCAGAATCACCGCAACAAAACCCATGATCTTGGAAAAATTCATCTCACCCGCCGGACCAGCTGCAATGAGCGCGCCAACAATAATAACAGACGAAATCGCATTGGTCACAGCCATTAAAGGTGAATGCAAAGCTGGCGTTACGCGCCAAACCACATAATAGCCAACAAAAATGGCCAAGACAAAAACCGTGAGCGCATTCAAAAAGAACGACGAATGAGACGCTGACTGACTCAGCAGAGCCTCAACCCCTTGATCATTGATCGACATCTTAAAATTCAAATCCATTTGTCTCTCCTTTAAGACTGAAAGCGTTCATGAACGATCTTGCCCTCATGGGTCATCAAGATTGCTTTGATAATCTCATCATCAAGCGGCAAAGAAAGTGCCCCTTCCTTCACCAAAAGCATCATCAAATGATACACATTCTTCGCAAATAATTTCGATGCATCTTGAGCCACAAAACCCGCAAGATTCGTGTAGCCAATAATATGAAGACCATTCACAGTGACAACTTCACCTGGCTTGGTTAGCTCACAATTGCCGCCCTGTTCAGCCGCTAGATCCACAATCACGGAGCCTGGTTTCATTGATTGAACCATCGCCTTTGTCACCAGAACAGGCGCTGGCCTTCCTGGAATCAAAGCTGTTGTGATGATGATATCCTGCTTCGGCACAGTCTCAGCGATCAAAGCCGCTTGCGCTGCTTTGAATTCAGCGCTCATTTCTTTGGCGTAACCACCTGCTGTTTCGGCTTGTTTTGTTTCTTCAGATTCAACCATGACGAATTGCGCACCTAAGGATTGAACCTGCTCTTTGGCTGCTGGCCTTACGTCTGTTGCCGAGACAATCGCGCCCATTCTGCGAGCCGTTGCAATGGCTTGAAGGCCCGCAACACCCGTTCCCATCACAAAAACACGCGCAGGTGCAATGGTTCCCGCTGCTGTCATCATCATCGGAAAAGCGCGATTATACAGATTCGCGGCTTCAATCACAGAGCGATAGCCTGCCAGATTCGCCTGACTTGACAGGATATCCATTGACTGAGCCCTTGTGATACGCGGCACAAGTTCTAATGAGAATGATGTCACTTTGGCATCTGCAATTTTTTGGAGCAATCCATCTTTACGGTAAGGATTCAGAAGCGAAATCAGGTACGATCCCTTTTTCATGGTTGAAACACAGGTTGGCGTGGGGGCTCTGACGGCAAGAACGACGTCTGCCTTTTCGAGAAGCTCTTTCCGGCCCGAGGCTATTTTTGCGCCCATTTTGACAAAGGATTCATCAGAAAAGCCCGCCTTATCGCCTGCTCCTTTTTCAATATGGATATCAAAGCCAGCTGCTGTATATTTGCTGACCAAATCTGGCGTGAGGGCGATGCGGTTTTCATCTTTTTCTTGTTCGAGCGGGATACCAATTTTCAACATATCGGACCTTTTTGTTTTTATCATTTATCCCATAAATTGACAGATTTTATCCAAAATGAAAAGGACAAAGAGAGACCCTAATGAATTATTTCACTGGCATGCTATGAAGTGTGAAATTATTCACTGACATCTTCTGTTGACTCACTTTCATCAGAAGGCTCTTGTATTTCAACTCTCAGTTCATTCTCACCATGAAAATCAAAAGACATGTATACGCCTTTAATATAAAGTCTTGGCCATACAGAATGTATATTATTTGCTAAAAAACGAACCCTAGGGTTATCCGTCAAGGCCGCTTCTGCTAAAGCAGCCTTCGCAACTTCAACCGGATCTTGATTTGGAGCCAATTTGGTTAAATCACAAAGTTTGGGCTGCCTCAAAAGGACCTCGAATTTATAAGTCCCTAGTTGTTTAACTTTTTGAACATAAGGGACCATATCAGGCGATTTCAAAAAAGCTCTCACTTCTTTCTTCAAAATAGAAAAACCTCTTGCAGAATGATTCCCAGCTCCTGTGATGATCTCACAAGACTCTTCATACCTTTCCCATTTTGTCAGGACAAAATCCTCAACCTTATCTAAAGCTTCATTGACTGAATGATCATGAAGATCTATCACCAACCTTGCTTCATTCTTAAGGCAAACATAAATACGATGCTCCGAATTATCGTGTATTTGAGCCATCAAAAGATTGTCTCTTGCAAAATTTGGATTTCTTGGATCCCTAATATTTATTTGGTAAAATGGCAAATCATCTCGCTTTGGTAATTGAAAAACAAGAACAACATACTGATAGTTAATATCTCTTGTCTTTGTCTTTGTACCTACTTTTAGGAGCTCTTCATCAATTTTTGCTCTCAATTCACTCTGGGCAGCTTCGACACTCTCATTATGTTTAAGCTGAATTGATTTACAAAATACTTTCTCCGTAAAACCAAACCTACCTTTTTGAAAATGCTCAGATTGCAAACCTGAACGCACAAGAAGGTTATAAACATTATTTGAATTCATCAACCTCTTATCTAAGGTCTTTCCAAAAAAGTGTACCGGCAATGTCCTTGCATCATTCTCACGTTTTGTATAGTTAGTGAGCGCACAAGCTTTATAGATCCTATCTTCTTCTAGCGTCTCTGAGGGAAGCTCTTTAGGATATGGAACAAGCATAACTGAATGTGGGTATGAAAATTCACGATCAAATGCCTTATACCAATTGACAAAGGCTTCCCAATCACTTTTCTCAAATGAAAAATAGAGCATAAAACTTTCATGAGATGGATCTGCCAGGACCTCTTGAATCAGTTGTTTTAATTTTTCTTGCAATTGATCTAGTGGCATAAAACC
>JAGPBS010000075.1 GCA_018063245.1 Alphaproteobacteria bacterium
GAAAGCGCCGATTGTTTTGGCGGTCCTCACCTTTATCATGCAGATTGTTCAAACCGTCATCAGTGCCTATCTGCCTGACTCGGGCTGTTCATCAGACACGACTGTTCCAACAATCACAGTGCCAACGAGTCTGTCATAGGAGGAAGGGGCAGGGCTTCAAATCTTGAATTGCTTACAGAACGGTGGTGTTGGTGTCATTTTGAATTTGACCTCTTTCATGCCCGCTTGAAGGTCCTCGGGGATTTTGTCTATATAATTGTAGGAAAGATCCAGATATTGGAGTTTTGTGAGATCTAGGATATCGGGTGAGATTTTCTGTAAATGGCCATTCATCAACTGTAGGTCTGTCAGTCCTGTTAATCTAAAGAGAACTTGGGGCATGACGTCAAAAGTGGCATCTGTGAAATGTAACCTCTCTAATGTTGGCGCAAGTTCTTTCAGTTGATCGGGTAAAGCAGAAATGCGGCATCCATGAAAATAAAGGCTAAGATATAGAGATGGATTTTCTGTGTTTTTTAAGTGGGCAATTTCAGGTGGGACATAGGTTAGTTTTGGATCATACCAAGCAAAGGATTTAAAGCCGTGGTATCTTCGAGATCCATCAATAAGGTCTAAGATGGCCTGACGACAATTCTTGTAGGCTTTAAATGCCTCACCTAATGATAGAGATTGTTCATTGCCTCGACGTGTTTGATTATATCTTTCCACGGATTTTGCAAAAGTGATAAGGTGTCGATCATATGCATCTTCATCAGAAAATTGACAGAAGTACTCGAAGGACAGACCACTTGCAATTTCGTCTGACGCCAATTCAGGCATTTCTGATTGAAGTTTCTCGAAAATAAATACTGCCTGGTCATGATCAGAGGGAGTCGTTTTTAATCCGTTGGTTGGCCCCATTGCAAATGCCGTTGATATAAACATTTGTGTGCAGAATGCCCCTACGCCAGCACCGATGAGTAATTTCTGGAATGGTGTGAAATCATCGGGCATTTTGTGGTTATTATTTGCATAGGTTCTAGTCGGTATGTTAACAAATCTTTGCTGCACAGGGATGGCTGCTGCCGGCATGCTCCGGAGCGGATTGACTCTTGTGCTCGATGTGTGAAAAGAGTGAACAGGCGCCTTTGGGAGGAGAGGTTTAAAGGCTGGGATTGTTCTTTGTATTTTAGTGAAAAATGTCATTTCGATTCCTTATGGTTGTTTGGTGATTAAATTTTTATTCGTTGAGTTTTATGTTTTGTGCGTTCAAACCAAATTGAAGCTAAGCTGTGGGAGGTTTTTTATCGAAGAAAATTTTTACCCCACTCCGTTTGATCTGATCTGGAATTGCCAGAATATTTGTATTGTTGAGGTCGAGAGTTTTCAATTTCTTGAGTTTCAGTATTTGAAGTGGGCAAGATTCTATCGGATTATGACTTAAATCCAGATGCTCAAGATTCGGTAATGACACAACCCCTTGAGGAAATCTATGTATTTCATTGAGGCCAGCTTTGAGAATTGTTAGATTTTGTAGCTGCTCTATGTTTGTGGGAATAGAGATGAGGCGATTGTTTGATATATCCAATTCAGTTACATGTTTGCAATTCATAAGCTCAGGAGGCAGGGCATATAAGTTTCTTCCAGAAAGGCTAAGACTTGTTCCTTTAGGATTTTTGATGTTTTCAATAATCCAGAATCTTGCTGCACAATATTGTTTAAAGGCAAGATTTAAAGATATTGGTATAAGGCCTTGTTCTTCTCTTCCAAAATTGTGAACCTCAAGTCGTACTTTGAACATCATATAAACATGATCAGCAAATTCTGATTCAGAATTGAAACATTGTCTCGAAAGGTATTTTTTCACCTTCGCGATTGATAGATCAAAAGCCTCGCTGATTTCTTCGCAGATTTGATCTGAGATTGAAATGAGAAAACGTTGATTGTCATTGAGAGTTTCTGTACCCTTCGAATCCGTAACAGGCTCGATTTCTTTAGCCTGAACAGAATTTCTAACGATTACCGTATGAAGAAATCCAGCACTAAATGCAACAGTTGCATATAATGCAAGTTCTTTTTTATCGTCGAATGGATCTTCGGTATCATTTCGATGATCGGAGCTATAGGGTCTTAAATTCACCAAAGCCAATCTTTGCTGCACGGGGATGGCTGCTGCGGGCATGTTCCTGAGCGGATTGACTCTTGTGCTCGATGTGTGGAAATGTTGAACAGGCGCCTTTGGGAGGAGAGGTTTAAGGGCTGGGATTGTTCTTTGTATTTTGCTGAAAAATGTCATTTCGATTCCTTATTGATTTAGAGTTTTGCAGCAGGCTCATCTTGAAAGACTGGATGATTGTCTTCAATGATAAAGTAGAATTGATGCCCATTCACTTCTGTGTCTTCATAGACAGAGATTTTAGGCGTTGGACGATTCGGTGTTTTAACAACATTCATGATAGCACCAGCCCATCCAATCGACATCACATCATTGAGATGATGTGATCTTCCATCAAAACCTACTAAATTTTCAGGCAGGCTTTGGATTGGATTTTTGACAACTGAGAGAAATTGCAGGTTTGGCATATGCTCAATGGGTGGTAATTTTGTGAGCTTGTTCTTTGTTAGAAGAAGAATTTTTAATTTTGGCATCACATGATTGAATTCAGTAATCTGATTCCCCCCTAGATCAAGTGAAGCGATCGATTGAGAAGTCGCAATGTGCCTAGGAAAGCTGGTGAGTTGATTGTTAGCAACTTGGATTTCACGTAGATTCGGTAATTCGCCCAAGGAATCTGGGAGTGTTTGAAGATGATTGTGATTTAAAATCATCACAATTAGGTTTTTGAGGCCGCTTAGATTGGAAGGTATTTCCTTCAGCTGGTTTTTCACCATATATAAGAGTTGCAAGGAGCTGAGCTCGCCAAATGAATCGGGTAAGGTCGTTAACTGATTGTTCGATAATTGCAAAAGAGTCAGGCCCTTAAGCCCTCCGAATGTTGCTGGCAATGTTGTAATTTGATTGTCTTTTAGAAAAAATTCTTTCAATTTTTTTAGCGATCCAAAAGAAGCAGGAAGAGTCGCTAACTGATTATATTCAAGATTAATCTCTTCTAATTGTGCAAGATTTCCAAACTGTTCAGGAAGAGCTGAAATTTGATTTTTCTCTAGACTTAATTTTTTGAGGTTGGTCAAATTGCAAAATGAATCAGGGAGAGTTTTTGTTTGATTATCTTCGTAAATAAGATGTGTCATCTTTTTGAGCTTTGTTAGACTCTCAGGAAAGGTTGCAAAACTATTTCCAGAGACTTCCATTTTCTCCATGTGCTGTAAATCGCCAATAAAGTCTGGGAAAACGGTGAGTCTTGTACGAAAAAGAGTGAGTTCTCGCGCATGTAACTGATTTTTGAGTTCTTCAGGAAGCAGGGTTAATTTAAAACAAGACAAGTAAATGACGCCATCTTTTTCTGTACGATTGATACGGTCTCTTGCTTTTTTATAGTTAGTGAAGGCCTCTGCAATTGTGACTGGTTCTCTGTCTGGGAAAGCAGCATTGCTTCGGTCGATCGATTCATAAAATTCAACCAAGTGCAGCGCAAAACCAGCAGGATTTCCAACAAAGCAACCCACAGAAAGTGTTTCTTTGATCTCCTCGATGGTGATATCAGGATAGTCTTCTTTTATGTCGTCTTTCAATTCTGTGACAAGATTAAAAATGAGCTTTTCCATTTTTTCATCTGACTGGGTTTGTGTTTGGACTGATGCAATGAGCGAGGTAATCAGAAGTACCGGTTCGCTTGGGGATGTGGGCTTCGATTCTGAGCCCTTTTGGCTAGAAGATGTCTCTGAGTAGCCTCTGAGAGTTGTTGTCGGAGCTTGTATCTTTGTCTCACGGCTTGTGAGCATAAGACGAGGCGAGTCAGAATCTTGCTGCATTCGAGTGCTGACTCTGGAAAGATGGCCGCTGCTGACGGCTCGTAACGCCAGTTGTGGTTGAAAAGCTTTGAGAATTTGAGCAGCTCTTTGTGTTTTGTTGAGAAATGTCATTTTGTGTTTCCTTGATTGAGTTGATTATTTTAGAACAGAAGCAATGGCTGAAATAAGGCCTTGTTTTGCTCGTTCAGCTTCAATCTCAGGTCGAGAGGGCATCACGTTTGGGCGATATTGATCGTCTCGATAGATGTGGCAACGAGGGGTTTTGGAGCGAATTCTCTCAAGCATGACTTTCTCCCAAAAAGTAAAATCATTAAAACTGACACTTTGACCTTTGGTTAAATAGCCATGGATGTGAAGTGTATATAGTTTTTTGAGGGAGAGAAGCTCTCTTGGAAGAGACGTGAAATCGTTAAAGTCAAGATTAAGATAATCGAGGCTCTGTAGCTTCGAGAATTCCGGGGGTAGTCCCTTGAGTTGATTACGCTCAAGACTCAGATCTGTAAGCTTCGTAAGTTGTCCAATCTCTGCAGGCAAGCTTTTTAGATTGTTGTCACTAAGATTGAGATAGTCTAGATCAGTTAGATTTCGGATTTGTGGCGGCAAGTAGCTGATATTGTTAGCTCGGAGATCAAGAATTGTAAGTCCTGGAATTTGCTCAATCTCAGGCGGGAGTGCTGTTAAGTTCATGTTCTTGAATTCAAAGCCTGTTTCACCTTGTTCCTTATTTTGTCGAATCCTGTCCTTGCAATTTAAATAAGCATAATAAGCTTGAAGCATATAAGAGCCGTCATTTTCATAAATGTCTCGGGCAATTTGAGGTGTGATTGTGCCAGAGGGTATCTCTCCTTTCATATAGGGCGTACTATATTCAACAGAGATTTTGAAATGAATCACATGAAGCGCGAAATCGAGCTCTGCAGTCGGCCCTTTAAAGTATGATTTTGAGAGATTTTCTTCAATGTTAGACCTGTTTGTCATTTGTGCTTTAAAAGAATTTTCCATTTTTGTTTTTAAAGCATCAGGTATGCCATCCATAGAAGGATTCGGCATTTCTTTTAATTGGATAGGAGAAGGTGCAAAGGTCATTTGGCAAATTGCAGTGTGAAGATCGTGTAAAATCTTTTCAGAAAGCAGAAAAATTTCCTCTGTTGCTGTGGCTTTGTTCCAAGGCTTTAAAATCGCTTGGAGTCTTTCTTCTGTTGGGGATTGTGTAGGTTTGAGGTAAGGATATAGATCAGCTCTATTGAATGAGAGCGTTTCGTCTTCCTTTTGAGATGTAAAGTAAGAGGCGGCAGCAAGAGATCCTGCGCCGAATGTGAGTAAGCCAATGTTTTGAAGGAGGTCTTTGAAATTTGTTTTTTGACTGCTGCGGTTTAAAAGCGGCGTTGTCGGAGCTGGTTCTGTGTTTGAATTGACTTTTGGCCCTACCTCTGCACTCATTGCCCTAAGCGCAATGCGAGGGGTAAAGGAGCGGAATAGAGGCGCAAATTGTCTTATTTGTGTTGGTTTGATAAATGTCATTTTATGTTTCCTTTAGGTTGGCTTGTTAATAATTTGCTTTAGATGAAGGATATTCGGCTAAAAGGATTTTCGCTGAAATCGGCCTCTTGTAATTTTGGCAATAAGCCCAAAAGCTCATAGGGGGCATAAGCAAATTTATTGTGCTGAGCTTTGATTTTGGTAAGATTTGCAAGTTCAGTGAAGTTGCGAGGTAGATGGGTGAGGTTATTGTTTGAAATATCTAATTGCACCAAGTGCTTGCATTTCATAAGTTCATGAGGAAGAGCCAATAAATCGAGACCCGAGAGATTTAAGTTTGTTTTCTGCGGATCATCCATGCTTTCTAAAATCCTATCTCTTGCTATCTTGTATTGGGTAAAGATCAAATAAGGGGAGATTGGCGGCAAGCAATTTTCTTGTCTTTTATAATTCAAAATTTCAAGACGACGCTCAAAGATTGTATAGACATGATTTATAAAATCATCCTCATCTCTGAAGCTTTCTCTGGAAAGAGATGTTCTGACATCAGATATTGGCAATTTTAAAGCATTCGCAATCTCTTTACAAAGATCTGTTGTAAAAGAGATGTGGTCAGCAGGCAGAGTTGAACTAAATGATCTGAGACTCATGAAGACTGCTCTTTGATTGAAAGGAATAGGTGCGAGAGAAATTTGGGGGAGCGGATTTGTTCTTGGTGTTAAATGATGAAAGGTTTGTTTTGGCAGTTTTGGTAAAAGGGTTAAAAATGCAGGTATGACTCTTTGAGTATTCTTTATAAATGTCATTTTGTATCTCTTTATTGTGCGGTTTGCTTTTGATCTGCAGTTTGTTTAGGAATGCTGCTATAGCTAAGATAATACTGTCCTGTACCCTGATCATGGAATGTTTTGAGACGTAGGAGGAGTTGCTTTTGCTCATCGCTCAATGTTTCCCATTGACCTTTTGCAGGGAACCCATGGAGACTGAG
>JAGPBS010000076.1 GCA_018063245.1 Alphaproteobacteria bacterium
GGCTTGGAGCAATAGATTTAGATCAGATGGAAAAATACACTCCCGTAAATTTATACTCTAAGTTATAATCGAAAAAGTGTTACCTATGTCCCCGCACATTCGTTACCCATGTCTCCGGTCTGTACACCACCGCAAGCATCATGGCTGAGAAGATCAAGATTCCGGGGATATATTTCTGTAATAATGTTTTACTCATTTGCATTCTCCTAAATCAATATCATTAAATTGTTTTATCGACTCTATTTGGAAGCATCTCAAAGGTGTTTAGCTTTCTGATACTTCCTCGACTAACTTTACAGCAAGAAGCGTGCCACAGTATAAATCCAGTAAAATAAATATGTTAATATTGTCAACATTCTGTAATATAAATTGAGTGTAAAATTATATTACATTATGGGGTGGTAAGAGTCATGTCGCATTATGCTGAACTTATTTGTAATACTGTTCACTTGAGCTACCGCAGTCACACCCGCTCCTCCCTTTGTCACACCCGCGACCTGTCGCTCCGAAGCCTTGGCGTAGGGGGAAGGCGGGAATGACAGGGAAGGATGATCGAGAATGACAGGGAAGGATGATAAAGAGAGAGGAATGTCAAAATTAGAAAGGAGTTCAGGATTAGCTAAGGTCGGCTCAGGTTAGTCCTTCACGTAAGTAGGGCTGAGGTTCACAATTTCAAGGCTGAACTGCAGATCAAGGGTCTTGGCTGTTTCTTTAAAATGAGCTTTGAAAAGAGACATGAGAGCTTCTGCGGTTTGATTCAGAACCTCTTCTGTTCTACCAGGCATGATTTTCAATGTTCCATGAACAAAGGCAAGGCTCTCTGTACCATCACCTAGATAAAAATGTTCAAGAGGAATCGCTCTGCTTTTGCAGCTCATGAGATTGGTCGGTAGTTTTTTAGCCAATGTTTGATGACATTTTTGAAACAAATCTGAAAAGCGATCTTGTTCTATCACATTATCGCTGAACTCTAGGATGAGATGAGGCATAGAGGTCTCCTTTTCAAGTTTTTACTATGGTCAACAGTAACCGTCATCGCTGTAAGGTCACGTAATTCGTTGATGAAAGAGTTTGAGAAATCTATCAATGTCGTCATGGTGAGGAGCGACTTGTCGCGACGCGACCATCCAGAAATCTCTCGACAAGTGTCTTGCGTTGATCCTTCAGGGCTGGATCCTCGCGGCCCGCAAAGCGGGCCTCAGGATGACGAATCAAATAGGCTTTCATCAATGAATTACTCGACCTTACAGCAATGACGGCCAGTATTTGTTAACCCTTTAATCCTTTGCAGAGCGGTCCATTCTTTTTCTTTCGTTTGGATCAAGGTATCTCTTGCGCAAACGAAGTGTTTTTGGTGTGACTTCAACAAGCTCATCATCATTAATGTAAGAGAACATCTCTTCTAATGTCAATCTTCTTGGCGGCACCAGTAAAACATGTTCATCAGAGCCAGATGCACGCATATTGGTGAGTTTTTTTCCTTTGAGGATATTGACGTCAAGGTCATTTTCACGGTTGTGTTCACCGATGATCATGCCTAAGTAGACATTATCTTGCGGATCAACGAACATAATGCCGCGATCTTGTAAGTTGAAGATCGCGTAAGCAACTGCTTGTCCTGTATCATTTGAGATCAGAACACCGTTGCGACGGCCTGGAATATCGCCTTTATAAGAAACGTATTTGTTGAAGATACGGTTGAGAACACCAGTTCCCTTTGTATCTGTGAGGAATTCGCCTTGGTAACCAATCAATCCACGAGAAGGTGCATCAAAGATCAAACGTGTTTTACCACCAGCTGATGTTTTCATTTCTCTGAGATCAGATTTACGACGATTCATTTTGTCGATCACTGTGCCTGAGAATTCTTCATCCACATCGATGACCACTTCTTCAACAGGCTCAATGAGCTGGTTGTTTTCATCACGCATCATGACAACACGAGGGCGAGAGACAGACATCTCAAAGCCTTCACGGCGCATGTTTTCAATGAGAACGCCAAGTTGTAATTCGCCCCTGCCGCTGACTTCAAAAGAATCTTTGTTTTCAGACTCATTCACTTTAATCGCAACGTTTGTTTCAGCTTCTGCTTGCAGTCTTGTACGGATAAGATTCGAGGTGACTTTTGTTCCTTCACGTCCTGCAAAAGGTGAGTCATTCACGGTAATGGTGATCGACATTGTTGGCGGATCGATTGGTGTGGTTGGAATTGCTTCTGTTACAACTGTGTCGCAAATTGTATCGGCCACAGATGTTTTTTGAAGACCAGCAACGCAGATAATATCACCAGCAACAGCTTCTGAAATTGGAACGCGTTCTGTTCCTTTAAAGCCGAAGAGTTTTGTAAGGCGAGCTGTTTCAACTATTTCACCATTGAGGCTCATGGCTTTTACAGTTGTATTTACTTTTGCTTTTCCGCTATAGACTTTACCGGTTAGCGTTCTGCCCAAATATGGATCAGAGCTGAGAAGAGTTGACAACATTGAGAATGGTTTTTCATCATCCACTTTAGGGCAGGGAACGTGTGATAAAACAAGATTAAGCAAAGGATGTAAATTTTCGCGTGGCTCATCTAAGTGAGTCACACACCAGCCGCTACGACCTGAAGCATAAAGAATTGGGAAGTCAAGCTGTTCGTTCGATGCATCTAAGCTCACAAAAAGATCAAAGACTTCATCCAGCACTTCGTCAGGTCTTGCATCACCACGGTCAATTTTGTTGATGATCACAATGGGGCGAAGGCCTTGTTTGAGTGCTTTTCCGAGAACGAATTTTGTTTGCGGAAGAGGGCCTTCTGCAGAGTCAACAAGCAGAATCACACCATCGGTCATGTTCAAAACGCGCTCAACTTCGCCACCAAAGTCCGCGTGGCCTGGTGTATCGATGATGTTAATCTTATGATCTTTCCAAGCAATTGATGTTGGTTTTGCTAAAATGGTAATGCCGCGCTCACGTTCAAGATCGTTGCTGTCCATCACGCATTCTTCAATTTTTTGATGTTCTAAAAAGGTACCGCTCTGTTTTAAAATCGAATCAATTAATGTTGTTTTGCCATGATCCACGTGGGCGATAATGGCGATATTTCTAATATTTTCCATAGTTTATTTCTCGTTCGGGTTAATAAATGTTTTCATGAAGGATGTATTTTTATAAAGCAAAAAGTAAGTAAATTCAATTAAATTCAGCACGCTCTTTTTTTTATTTTTGGACGCCTGGGTCAAATTCATGAATTTTGAATTTGAGCCATTTACGACTTCTATACCTAAATGTAAAGAAGAGCAGGTTCATCGCTCCATAGAAAGCTGTTAATTGCCAGCTGAAACTTGGAGAGACATCGTAAATTTGAATCACAAAGTAAAGAGGTAAAACCGCAAAACCCCATGATGTAAATGCGTTGCTGAGCATAATAAAGGTTGTATCACCAGCAGATGTGAAGATACCGGCAATTGCCCAAGTGAGGCCATCGATCGCGCAGAAGACCCAGACCCAGAAAAGAGCACGCGTCCCGTATTTCAGAATGACTTCAGGGTTTGATACTGTACTGTTTTCACTGAAAAAGAGCTCAATGAGTGATTCTGGGAACAAAAGAAGAGGGATCGCTAATAGGACAACAATGCCAAAATGGACGATGACCGCATTCTTTAAAAGGCGAGAGATGAGCTTATGGTCTTTTGCACCAATCAGGTTGGATGCAATAGAGGTAACCCCTTTTTGCAGGCCTTCCATCAGAAAGATAAAGAGGATGAAAATTGTTTGTCCAATTGTCAAAATGGTTGTGTAAGCAAGACCCTTTGAGACAACGATTGGGAAAAGAGCAGCCCAAGCACCGACTTCAATTGTGTGACCAATGGCTCCAGGAGATCCAATGCGTAAGCATTTTTTGAAAATGGACCAGTCGAAACGGTAGTCATGCGTATTATAATGGGTCCGGTTGTACTTGCTTAAAAACACGCAGCCAAGCAGTAAAACTTCAAAAGCACAAGCTGATACTGTTCCGATCGCAGCGCCTTTTGTGCCCATGGGTTCAAACCAGCCCTCAATACCGAAAATCAGCAGATAGGCTGCAATCGCATTAAAGCCATTAGCGATTAGTGCAGTGACGGTGACGTAAATTGCTTTGCCTCGTCCGATGTAAAAGGCGGTCAGAGCGCCAATAAGCGGCGTGAGGCTGCCAAAGCCAAGACTGATTCTAAAAAAGGTTCGGCCTTCCTCTTCAAGGATTTCCGGCAGAAAAGCATCTGCTTCAAAATAAGCAATAGGGACAAAGAGAACAGACAAGAGAAGGGAAAAGTAAATCATTTGCCAAACAGCTCTACCTGTCTTTTTGTATTCACCCGCGCCATTATATTGACCAACAAAGATTTCGGCAATCACAGCAATAGAATAAGCTCCGTAAGTAAAAAGGGAGGCCATCATGCCAGCAGAAGCTGCGGCATTCATTGATATTTCAGAGTAGTTTGCGAGAAAAAGTCTATCGATGAAATACATAAGTGTGCCAGAAAGGCTTGTTAACATCATCGGAAAAGAGATATATAATATCTGCTTTAAACTCGCATTTGGATACGGCGTCATAATCGTAATTTCTTCTATAAGGAGAGAGCTCCGGAATTAATCCAGGAGCTCTATTATATAGAAACTTATCGATTATTGCAAGAGTAAACTGGCTTAAGCTTGCGATAGCTCATTTTCTTCTCGTTTGGGTTTGATAAACAAAATGTGCAATGTGCTTACGATACCAAGGAGGTAACAATAGTACACATAAGGCGTAACAGAGAGGGGAGATATGCCCGCAATTGCACTTGCCAAAAGGATTTGAGCGCCATAAGGAATGATGCCTTGGAAAACACATGAGAAGATATCAAGCCATGTTGCGCTGTAATGTGCAGGGATTCTGTACTTCTTTGAAATGTTACGCGCGATCTCTCCGCTGACGATAATCGCAATTGTATTGTTTGCGAGCAAGACATCAAAGAGACTCACAATTTTTGCAATAAGAAGCTGAGCCATCTTCTGTCCGCCTTTGCGATCTTCAATCCAAGCAGAAAGACGTGCGGCAAGCTCTTGTGATCCTTTTCCGGCAAGTCCAGAAAGCCCTCCAACCATTAATGATAGAAGCATGATCTCATTCATCGATGCAAAGCCCTTTGTAATAGCTGAGCTCAAAAAGAGAATATCATGATCAGGGTTGTCGATATATCCAATGAGTCCAGCAAAAGCAATGCTGATCACAAGAGAGATAAAGACATTCATGCCCGTAACAGCCAATGTAATGAGCAGGATATAAGGGCTGATGAGCCAAAGCGTATAGTCCCCAGCTATCACTGATTCAGGCCTTTCTGTGCTCAAGAGCAGCAGGGCGAGCGTAATCAAGCAAGGAATAATTGTTAATTTCGCATTCAGCTTTAATTTGCTTTTCATATTGGATTCCTGAGACATAACCGCAGCAATGGTTGTGTCAGAAATGATTGAGAGATTATCCCCGAACATCGCACCACCCACAACAGTGGCTATCCCTAGAGGAACAGAGAATCCACCCTGTAAGCTGATCTCAGCTGCAATCGGCGCAATAGTTGCAATGGTGCCCATGGAGGTTCCGATTGCGGTTGAGATGAAGGCTGCTGTTAAAAAGAGTCCAATCAGAATAAACTGGGGTGGAATCAGGGATAGGGAGAGATTGACCGTGGCACTCACGCTGCCGATCTCTTTTGTCACTTCACTGAAAGCGCCAGCCAGCAGAAAAATGATGCACATGGTGATGATGTCTCGATGACGGACGCCATCGAGGAAGTTATGCATTTTTTCTTCTGTATTGCCTTGGTTTAAAAGCCAACTCAGGGCAATCGCTGGAATAATGGCTGTTAAGGGTGAGAGTTGATAAAAGGCGTTCGCTGTCCCTTGCAGCGTGAAGTAGATGCCGCTCCCGACAAAAAGAGTGACGAAGAGCAGGATGGGTGAAAAATAGCGAATATAAGACATGATTGTCTCCTAAAGATTTTTATAATTGGTATATGGGAAGTGAGGGGTGGCTCATCAAATGAGCAATAAATATCAATTAGGCCCAAATGGCCATTCGGGTTATCATAGCAATAAAGAGATTGAAAAGGTCTTGTTTCAAGTGTATTCACCAAAAAAATGAGGTTAGGTTTTCAGGTTAACACAGGTTGTGGAGAATGCAAAGAGGGAAAATATCTATGTAGGAGCAAAATGATATTGTCCTGTTTGAGCAAGATAGAAATGTCCGCTTTTCAGTAGGAATTTTCTTTTAAACTTATCGAGAGTTTAGATGAAAGGGGTCCGAATGAATCACAGCATAAACAT
>JAGPBS010000077.1 GCA_018063245.1 Alphaproteobacteria bacterium
ATTTTGACTGTTTCTTCATGTGGTCCATTGCAATAAAGTGGCAAGTCACATCCTGCATCTAGAATACGCGCTGCACGCTCATGAAATGGTCCTTCTAATGCGCCCGTATCAATCGCATCTGAAAAAAGAATGCCTTTAAAAGAAAGTTCTCCACGAATAATCTCAGTAATTGCTTTTTGAGAATGAGTGACGGGTTGATTAGGGTCAACTTGCTCATACACAATATGCGCTGTCATGGCACAAGGCATATGAGAGAGGTCCATAAAGGGAATAAAATCTGTTTCTCTGAGTAAGTCAAGATTGGCCGTTACGCGCGGTAGTGATACGTGGCTGTCAACAAGTGCTCTGCCGTGGCCAGGTAAATGTTTGATAATCGGTAGAATGCCGCCAGCCATTAATCCTTCTGCATAGGCGCTTGCAAGTTGTGAGACGATTTGGGGATTTTTATGGAAAGATCTTTGGCCAATAATCTCATGTGCTCCTTCCTGTCTTAGATCACACACGGGCGCGCAGTTAATCGTGATGCCAACTGATTTTAAATCATGGGCGATGAGTCGGCCCATAAGCCAAGAGGCCCTGATTCCTTTTTCTTTATCGCGATCAAAGAGAGAGCCGATGTCAGAGGCATGAGGAAATTTTTGAAAATGGGGGTGCGAGAGCCTTTGGACGCGGCCCCCTTCTTGATCGATCAAAATAGCGCAATCATGGCGTTTTGTCACTGTTCGTAATTGTGTTGTGAGCGCGTTTAATTGTTCAGGGTTTTCATAATTGCGTGCAAAAAGGATAAAGCCAAATGGTTGATTAGGGCCAGAGAATAGGTCTCGTTCTTCTGGAGTGAGTTTGGTTCCTTGAAGCGGGACAATGATTTGCTTGAGCATTTAACATTCCGTTTTTGACTGAATTATGATACCAATAGAAAGAGGTAACAAAAGATAGTTGGATTATGCCAGAGAGTCTTTCCCATTTACAGAAAAATATCATTGCACTAGCGCCACCTGGCTCGCAGCCAAAAATCATCATTGTCACCAAACAGCAAAGTGCTGAAAAAATACTCCCTTTTTTAAAAGAGGGGCACCTTGATTTTGGTGAAAATCGCCTTCAAGAAGCAGAAGAAAAATGGCCAGCTCTGAAGAGTCAGTTTCCTAATATCACGCTTCATTGCATTGGTCCCCTGCAAAGCAATAAAGTCAAAAAAGCTGTTGCTCTCTTTGATGTGATTGCAAGTGTTGATCGTGCAGATATTGCCAAAAAAATTGCTGAAGAATGCCAAAAGCAAAACAAAAAATTGCGCCTTTTTATTCAGGTGAACATCGGCCGAGAGCTTCAGAAACATGGCGTTTTGCCAGAAGAGCTACATGCACTGCTTTCTTATTGTCAGAAGGATTTACAGTTAACAATTGAAGGTCTGCAAGCCATTCCTCCTCAAGGAGAAGTGCCTGATCCTTATTTTGCAGAGCTCAAAAAATTAGCGGAAATCAATCGTCTTGAAAAGGTGAGTATGGGCATGAGTTCAGACTATGAAACAGCCGTTAAAATGGGAACAGATTATATCAGAATTGGATCACTTCTTTTTGGAGTAAGACGACCTAACGTATAAGGAGATATTATGGAAGTCAAAAGATTGTCAGATCTTGCGAAATATCACGGTCAATTCATTCGGATTTCAGATGGTACTGAATCACCAGACATCTTAGGTTATTTGGATAAAACGATATGGATTGGATCACAAAGAATTGTCCTGTTCTTCTTTCCAATACGCAAAGCAGATGCCTTTGATAAGGCGCCGACTGAACTGACGGATAAAGTTCTAAGGGAACGTCCGGTCTATGTTAAAAAATTGCATCCCCTGGAAAGGCTTGAGTTGAAAATTCAGGTCGAGCAAAAAGAAATTGCACTGACAGGTTATAGTGATGTTGATGCTTTACAGTTACTCAAACAGACAGCCAGTATTTCAAAACTCTAGACGCGTTCTGCAAGCCAAATAGCAATGCGTGAGCCTGTTTTGATGGCACTTGAGAGAAGAGGGTAGGCAGCAGCTTCTTCGGCATGGTTCTCAATACCGATATCATGATGCTCCATCTCTTCTTCTCTGAATTTTTGGATCATCCCTTGTAGTTCTTTTTCATCATCAAAATGATCGAGTTGATCAAGCTGGCTTTGATAATGCTCAGCAATGACGGATTCAACAGCTACAGTGCAGGCCATTGCTGCCTTTTCACCCATCAGAGCGGTTACAGCGCCTAAGGCATATCCGGCAGCGTGCCATAAAGGAAAAAGAGCAGAAGGTCTGACGCGTCTTTCTGTCATCAAATCTTCAAAGGCTGACAGATGGACTTCTTCTTGTTCGGCCATATGTTCAATCAATTCAGCAGACTCGGTGTTTTTTAGGACATCTAGCTGACCTTGATAGATTCTTTTCGCTCCATATTCACCAGCGTGATTGACACGGATCATGCGCTCAATAAGATCTTGCTTCGATAAATCACCAGGCAGGCCAAAAGGCTTTTGTTTTGTTGATTTTTTCATTTTATTTTTTTCATTTTGAAAGGGGTTGCATAGATATTGATGAGAAGGATGATGGTTGAGAATAGGCCATTGTAAGCAGATAAAGTCAGGCCAAAAAGTGTATGGCCTTTGATTTCACAAGGAACACTTGGCACTGCTAAGTTTTTCATGAAGAGTGCCTCATCTCCTGTGCTCGGAAAAGGAACGCAAGAGACGACACTCTGCCACCATCTCATTTCAAGGCCAAATTGGTAGTAAGCAATAATGGCGCCAACTGTTAAAGAGAATAGGGCAATGACAAAGAACGCACTTGACATTTTGGGATTGAGCTTAATGAGAGAAAGAGTTCCGAACAATAAGGTTAAAAGATGCGCCCATCTTTGGAGTAAACACAATTCACACGGGACAATATCAAGCATATGTTCAAGAATGAAAGCGCCGAGAAGAGCAAAGCCACTAAATAGGATTAATAAGACTTTCATTCTGTGTTGCATTCTTTGAGATGAGATCTGGTTTATCATAGAGTTGATCCTTACATCAGTTTGTAAACAACGAAAAAGCCACCAAAAAAGAGCACAAAAAAGAGTGTTGTGATGAGGTTAAAGTGCTTTTCAAGCAAGCGTTCCATTTTTTCTCCATAGATCATCAAAATAATCGCAACGAGGTAGAATCTTGCGCCTCTGGAGAGAAAAGAAGTGATCACAAAGATCCAGAAAGGAAAGTGTGTGACACCACTCGTGATGGTAATGACCTTGTACGGGAAGGGTGTAAAGCCTGCTGCAGCAATAATCCAGACGCCCCAATAGTTGTAAAGCTCGCTGAATTTTGCAATGGCATCTGTATAGCCATAAGTATTCATGATTGGCACGCCAACCTCTTGGTAGAGAAAATACCCGATACCATAACCAAAAACACCGCCGAGCGTTGATCCAATTGTGCAGATCAATGCAAGCCGTAAAGCTTTATGACGATTTGCGAAAATGATAGGAATCAAGAGAACATCTGGTGGAATTGGGAAAACAGAGCTTTCAATAAAAGCGACAACAAAGAGCGCCCAAAATGAGCGCGGATGTTTTGAGAGATTATAAGTCCAGTCATAGAGTTTGCGAATCATATTCGTCCTTTCATTGAGTATGATCTATTGTGCCTGACTTTAAGTATTATTGACAAGTGTAAAAAAAATTATAAGAGGGCTTGACCAAATAAATTATTTCGCTATGATAGTGCTATTATCAAATCTAGTCGCTAATATTTCTTTTCAGGCTTGAAAAATAAATGACTGACGTTGATGTGGTGTTGCCCCTGTGGCGGAATGGTAGACGTGGCAGACTCAAAATCTGTTGTCTTCGGGCGTGGGAGTTCGAGTCTCCCCGGGGGCACCAATATTCAACTTGATATTTTCTTTACAATTTAAAGGCGTCTGCGGCAGAGAATAGATCCTGCAATTGATTCAACAAAGCTTAAAGGGTCAATTGTGACAGACATAGCTGTCTGGTTTGCATGAAGCATCTGATCCGCATCAATCATCACGCCGACATGTCCTTTAAAGAAGACAAAATCACCTCTTTGAAGTATATCTTGATTGTCTAGCAGTTTGCCCAATGCTGCAGCTTGTTGATCAGAATCGCGTGGGCATTCAATCCCATAAGCATTTAAAACAACTTGAACCAGACCAGAGCAATCAATACCGCCAAAAGATTTTCCGCCCCATAGGTAAGGGGTGCCTTGAAATGAAAGCATTGTTTTTAGCCAGTCTCCTTTCAGAAAACCATCTTGTTTTGAATGTTTTTCTGTGACGAAGCCGAATTCTGTCTCCAAATAACCATTGGTCGTTTTTGTGCCAGAAATGATGCTGCCGAGATAAAGATTGTTTGAAGGCTGAGACTTTAAATCAGGTTCTGTGTATGCAAAGGTTTTTGGGGCTGTGATGATAGCTTCTGTCATCGGAGCAGTTTCATTTTCTTCAACAGGTGTTAGGCAGGCCATTGGCACATAGCCGACGTAGCCATCTCGTAGATTTTGAACCCATCCATACCCTCCAGATTCACGGTGATATAAGTCAACCAATTCACCTCGTAAGAGCTGTGTAAGGCACCTAGCTTTTAAAGAAGGGGCATTTAAAACGCTCACAATGCTGTCTTTAACTCTGTAAAGTCTTGGTTCGTAATATTTTTCAACTTGAATCACCGCGCTTAAATAGTTAGCTGCAGCAGTGTCACGGTTGGGGTGAACTCTTGTGTCCAGTTTCATTGTTTTCGCATCAAAGTTATCCAGATTTTGACATTTGGCGCGGAGTTCGTTGATCGATAAGAGTGGCATTTCTTCTCCATTGTAAAGGGATATTTGCCTTCAGGATAGCATGTTGATAAAGACTTGTCGCCATAATTAAAGAATGACGAGGTCAGTATGATAATATGAACTTGAGATATTAAGGGGATTTGTTTGAGTAAGGTTGGCTCCCCGGGCCGGACTCGAACCAGCGGCCAGACGGTTAACAGCCGTCTGCTCTACCACTGAGCTACCGGGGAATACCTTGGTTATTTTTTTACCAGAAAAAATGGAGGAATGCTACTCATTTTTTTCAATTTCTCACATTTTTTTGAATTTTTTCTGAGAAGCGTTTTGTCTTAACAAGAGAAGGTTCCCTTATGCTTTGATTTTGATTGAATATTTAAGAGCGAGGGCTCAAAAACAAAAAAACGAGAAAGAATGTCTTCCTCGTTTTTTGATTTGTTCAAAATTCTAAATTAGAATCCCTCACGATCAAGGCGTTTACGCATAAGCTTACGTGTTCTACGAATTGCTTCAGCTTGTTCACGGGCTTTACGTTCTGAAGGTTTTTCAAATGTGCGACGAATTTTCATCTCACGAAAAATTCCTTCACGTTGCATTTTTTTCTTTAATGCACGTAACGCTTGATCAACGTTATTATCACGAACCTGGACTTGCATGGCTATCAACTCCTTTCTGGTTTAGATTACTTGTACACTGATTGAAAAAATTTCTCTTTTCAACGTCAGTTGTAGCCTTTTCGACTCAGGTCAAGAAGACTAGTATACACCATAAGTTGGTATTTAGAAAGAGTTAATTTAAGCGGTGTAGGAGCAAAATGATATTGTCCTGTTTGAGCAAGATAGAAATGTCCGCTTTTCAGTAGGAATTTTCTTTTAAACTTATCGAGAGTTTAGATGAAAGGGGTCCGAATGAATC
>JAGPBS010000078.1 GCA_018063245.1 Alphaproteobacteria bacterium
ACGCGGTCAGGGAACAGGCATTCCCACAGTCTTTGAGACTTGGACAAAAACGTTCTCCTGACCACCCCATAAATCTGATTAGAACTCATAACGTCATAACAAATTTATAACTCTTTCATACCTGACAAGTAGAAGAACCGGAATGACAGAAGGAGAGAGCAGGAATAATAAGAGAGAGAAATGAAGCTTATAAAAGCAAGAAGAGTTTAACCCAGCATTTTCTCTAGATATAAGCAACGCACTTGCCATTATGGGCGGCGCATGATAAATTCTTTCTTTATCGACACCATACCAAAGAAGGATTCACTTTTATGACTGGACAAGTAACAACTCCCAGAGTTTTTACATTTTATCAGTATGACCCACCGGCAGCTCATGTTTTAAACATGCAAGTAAGGCCGAAAACGGCCATCATTCCCGAAACAAGTATCAGCATTTACAATACCTTTCTTTTTGAGCGGCCTGTCCTCTATATAGAGATGCACCAAAAAATGCAGTTACCCCCCCACATTCAATCTGATCATCAATTTATGAAGTACCTCAGTGCCTGCTCCTTATCAATCCCCAATGAACATTTGCCTTCAACCCTCTCACCTACCAGTAAAGTCATCCATACCCATAAGATCAATGAGGCTTTTTCTATGTTCACGCGGCTTGCGAATGAAAAATTTCCACCCGCAGCGCATTACTTGGGGCTCTGTTTTTTAACTGGAAACGGCATTGTGCAAAATACAGATCATGCAGTCCGTTATATACAAATCGCAGCTGATCGTGGGTTTACACCAGCACAAGTTACTCTAGGATACCTTTATGAGAACGGCATAGGTTTTCCTACAAACTTACGACTGGCCGCCTCTCTCTATCAACAAAGCATAAAGTACAATAACGCTTTGGGTTTCTTTCTGCTGGCTCAATGTTATGAGTACGCTAAAGGCGTTCCAGAAAATCTACGCAAAGCCTCAGCCCTATACCAAGAAGCTGCCAAGCTTGATATGTTAGCTGCCCGTCATGCCATAAATCGAGTCTACGGCAAAATTGTAAACGCAGGGCCTACTCTGACAACAATGATCAGAGCTGTTCAGCCTGACTCGCCTCCTGAAATACCTTTTGAAATGCCTCTTTTCCCGCTTTTACTCCCACCCATTCCGGACCCCATTCCTTTACCACAAAAAAGAGTAGCAGAGAGATCTCGGACAAAAACATCAGCCAGCAAACGAATCGCCAAAGGAAAAACCAAATCCTAAAACCTTATATAACAATGCAAAACTCCGGATTCTTCTACTTCCCTTTCCAAACGGCTGTTGGTAAATAAAGGAGCGGCTTGACTCAAAGCATCTCTCTCCCCTTCGCTTTCTTGCCAACCTTTCACCCAAAACTGAAATAATTTCGGTAGGCTCCCTGGAGCCAGATCAGCAAAAAGATGACCACCCAGCAGTACGGGCTCACCAATATACAAACTTTCTAATTTCGGCGCTGCTCTTAAAATTTGCTGGAACAGAGCTGTGGTCAGAAATTTAGTTGCGATCACAAGCTTTTGTAAATTGGGCATGCTGTTTGGCTGCAGGGCATCCAAATGATCCGGTAAAAAGACATCATCCTTAATCACCAATTGCTTCAGATTCGTGCATTTCAAAAGCACATTCACAAACCTCTCTGCATAGAGAGTAATACCCGCATGAGAAAAATTCTTAACAAACTGAGACTCACTGACTGTTAAAAGAGGCCCTTGGCAATCCTGCATCACCAAATTTGAAATCCATGGCATTGCTGAAAAATGTGTATCCAGTTCCACAATTTCTAGAGGATGATTCAGCCTGACGACTGTCTTTTCTAAAAAAGGAAGACGCCTGATCATATGCGTCTTTATCAAAGAATTCGCTGTAATAAGATGACCATCCTTATAAGGTGGCCAATCCGCATTCGCAGATAAATCTGACAGGCCTCCGAAAAATAGATTTTGATCAATCTCAGAAACATAGTACTGTTCAATAGACTTGACTGTAAAGAACTGAAAAAGTCCTAACTCCGTCAATCGATGGAAAAAATCGTTCTTTAATATACAGCCTTCCTGCTCATCTGCCCATAAATTGAGAACCACATTTTCTGCCTGCACCTTAAGAAGCAATTGCTCTCTGAGGGACATTAGAAACGTATTTACCAAATGAAAACAATTCTTTGAAACCAAGCGTAAGGTCAACAGAGTTTCCGGTGTTAAAAAAGGAAAAAGAAAAGTTGAATAGGTTGTAAACCAGTCATTCTCGGATTCAAGATAGCGTCGCTGTAATGAATCGAGAGAGACAGAAACCTGAACACCTTCCCATATAGCCAATTTTTCTGGAGTTACGCGTATTTCAGTACAAGTATTTTGTATGTGAGCCATGAACATTCTCCTTTATCATAGAAAACATAAATCACTCAAAAAAGTCAAGATCAAGATCATTTCTTGGGCATGACAATGGTAAAGCACACTTCTCCCCTTACTTTCTTTGAGACTGCTGCGAAAGTCAATGAAACCAAAATTACAACTTTCTTCCGTCATTCAGAGTCGCCTCAAGGCGACGTGGAATCTCATGTAATCAAGAACTTAGTACAATTTTTGTTGAGAAGCTGCAGAGACTCCACGGGCCTTGCCTCCTACGCACTGCGTGCTTCGGCGGCCAAGTAAGGCCCTCTGAGTGACGCGGATTAGATTTTCGCAGCAGTCTCTTTCTTTATACCACAAAAGAAATCACCGTGGGGAAATTTTATAAAAACAATTGACTTAAATAGGTTGACGCCCGCCGAAGCTCAACTGTTTGCTCAATTCTTTCTTGAGTGAGATGCTGCAAAAGTTGAATGGCTGGGTAATTATATTTGTTCTTAAAATATAAAAGCGATGCGGCAGGCTTTTTATCTGACACTTTCACCTCAATCATGGTTTCAAGCTCTTGATTTTTAACAAAAGCGAAATCTACCTCATGACCATCCTTGGTGCGCAAATAATGAAGCTTGCAATCTTCGCCCAGATAATCCTCTCGCGCATAGGCGGCCTTGAGCAGACTCAGCGCTACAAAATTTTCAAAACGAGCTCCAGCATCTCCTTCAACAAGACCTATGTCGAAAAAATAGATCTTCGGCTCTTTTAAGAGACTACGGGATATGTTCCGTGAAAAAGGCGTCACTCGAAAAATAATATAAATAGCCTCAAGCAATTGAATATACTCACGAATTGTAGTTGGCGATACGCCAATGTCCTCCGAGAGCGATTGATAAGAAATGGTCGAGCCAACCCTTTGCCGTAAAAGCCGGAAAACAAGTTGAAATGCCTTTATATTGCGAATGGAATCAAGCTCAAAAATATCCGTGCTCAGTAAACTATTGATATATTGCATCCGCCAGCGCTGAGCCTCGATTCGGTCCTCCGATAAAAAAGGCTCTGGAAAACCGCCTCTTTCCATGAGATTTTCAACCGAAGAAGGGTGCCCTACTTTATCAAGTTCTGCCAGCGAAAAAGGCAAGAGACGATGCCGATAATATCGACCAGCCAATGAATCTCCAAGTTGATCATAAATATCAAGACACGCACTTCCCGTTACCAAAATTGACAAAGTTTCTGGCTTCGTATCAAACAATCCTTTGAGATAATTTTTCCAGTCCGGCATTTTGTGTAATTCATCCAAAATGATTAAATCTGTGCCCGGCAACCAGGACTGCCCCTCTATAATCTGCCGATCTTCAAACTGATCATAATTCAGATAAAGACTCGATTTATAATTTTTGGCAATATCCTTTGCAAGCCAAGTCTTACCTGCTTGACGAGGCCCAACCAGAAAGACCATCTTCTTCTTGAGACCTTTTAATATTGCATCTTTTTGATATCTTTTCATACGACTATTCTGCACCATAATGGAAAAAAGTCAAGACTATTTTCCAGTACAGCGGGGAAAAGTCAGAATTGATAATGGCAAAGCATAAATATCTTTACTTTATGTAAATAGTATCATATAATAACTTCAACAACATTTTAAAAATCAATTTATTATTATATAAGGAACTTATTATGTCACTCATTTTGCCAGCAAACCCACAATCTCAAATGTCAATCCATAGTCCTTCAATTGATGAGCCAGAACCGGTGCGCGTGTATGCTTATTCATTTAAACTAAACACTTCATCCACTCTCTTTAAACTAAACACTTCATCCACTCTCAGTAAAAGAATCGAGCCTCACAACATCTATTTCGATGGAAACAATAGCATCAGAGAGACAAAAATCTTTGAAAGACATATATTATTCATAGATGATATCAATAAAATTCCTGAAGGCCCTCTGCGTTCTTTCTTTGAAGCTATGTCTTATCTTATTCCCAACGATAGGTTACCTGAAAATCTAGATTCACAAATAAAAAATCAACATAGATACTCACCTACCCAAAGCTTAGAGACCTTAGAAAATTTATTATTACCCCCTCTTCCGAACGATACATTTCTGCCTATTATTCAAACTTTACTTGCTAGATTACACGGCGGTGAAGTAGCTGGCATAAGCCAAAATTTCCAAAAATCGATTGAATTATTAAAATTAGCTGTTGATCAAGGATATGCTCCTGCACAACATCATTTTGGATTGATGAATCATGGCGTTATAGACTATCTTCCCAGAAACCTTAATGAAGCTGCTCGCCTATATAAATTAGCTGCTGATCAAGGATACGCACCAGCGCAGAATGAACTTGGCGTAATGTATGACCGCGGTGAAGGCAATCTTCCCAAAGACCCTATTGAAGCTGCTCGCCTATATAAATTAGCTGCTGATCAAGGATATGCTCCTACCCAATACACTCTTGGGTTACGGCATATGTTTGGGCGTCCGAGAAACCTTAATGAAGCTGCTCGTCTTTTCAAATTAGCTGCTGATCAAGGATATGCTCCCGCACAAAGTGCTCTTGGCTCAATGTACTACCACGGTGAAGGCAATCTTCCCAAAGATCTGATTGAAGCTGCTCGCCTATATAAATTAGCTGCTGATCAAGGAGAAATTGAAGCAAAATTTATGCTTGAAAAGTTATCACCACACCAAGCTATGCCAACGCCAAAAACACCAGAAACACCAGACCAGGAACCACCGGAAGCTCCACACCCTGCTCCTGCGCCGAAAGCACCACCAATGTCAGGCCCCGCTCCTGCTTATCAAGCTGCTGTCCTGTCTTTACAAGATCAATTAAAGAACCAAGGACAAACAATCTCTTTACAAAGACAAGAAATACTTGAGGGACAAAAGTACGAGGATGAAATGCGCGGACTACAAAACAGCGTAATGACCGTTCAAGAAAATGAACTTAAAAGATCAAGCAATTCACCAGACTCAGCGGCAAAGAGACTCCGCCCTGATGCTGAAGCAAATGTTGATAAGGGGTGATGGGGGCATAGCAGCAATAGTCAATTCAACCCCCAAAAAAAAGCTTGACTTTTCATTTACCAAATGATAAAATACCCTCAATAACATTCTAAAAATCAATTTATTATTATATAAGGAACTTATTATGTCA
>JAGPBS010000079.1 GCA_018063245.1 Alphaproteobacteria bacterium
CATGTTTATGCTGTGATTCATTCGGACCCCTTTCATCTAAACTCTCGATAAGTTTAAAAGAAAATTCCTACTGAAAAGCGGACATTTCTATCTTGCTCAAACAGGACAATATCATTTTGCTCCTACAGCTATGAGAAAAGCGTTGCTGTTAGACCAAAAAATATGTAAGATTGATCCAGGTTTTTAAAAGCTTTCAATAAAAATGGAGATCCATCTTGACAGGTTCAACAGACGATATGATTCCAATAGATTCTGACATTCAGTTGGTCACAATTGAAGATGAGATGGAGAGATCCTATCTCGATTATGCTATGAGCGTAATTGTCTCGCGCGCATTACCAGATGTCAGAGATGGTCTTAAACCTGTGCATAGGCGTATTCTCTATGCCATGAAAGATGGTGGATTTGATTCATCAAAGCCTTACAAAAAGTCTGCGCGTATCGTCGGGGACGTGATGGGTAAATATCACCCACATGGTGACCAGGCTATTTATGGAGCGATGGTTCGGATGGCGCAGGATTTCTCAATGCGCTTGCCTTTGATCGATGGCCAAGGAAACTTTGGTTCTATGGATGGGGATCCGGCTGCTGCTATGCGTTACACAGAAGCAAGGCTTGATAAAGCAGCTGAAGAACTATTGGCTGACTATGATAAAGATACAGTTGACTTTAGAGCCAACTATGATGAAACCATTTCAGAACCTGTTGTTCTACCATCACGTGTGCCGAATTTGTTGGTGAATGGTGCTGGTGGTATTGCAGTTGGGATGGCAACAAACATTCCGCCCCATAACTTAGGCGAAGTGATTGATGCATGCTGTGCTTATATCGATAATTCAAGCATTTCGATCGATGAGTTGATGGAATATGTTTTGGGTCCTGATTTCCCAACAGGCGGCATTATTTTGGGCCGTACAGGCATTCGCAATGCTTTCCATGAAGGGCGTGGATCGATTGTCATGCGTGGTAAAGCTGAGATTGAGGAGATCCGGAAAGATCGGACAGGCATTGTCATTACTGAGATTCCTTATCAGGTGAATAAGGCCCAGATGATTGAGCGTATTGCTGAAGTTGTAAAACAAAAGACAATCGAGGGTATCTCTGATATCCGTGATGAATCTGACAAAGATGGTGTGCGCGTTGTGGTTGAGTTAAAGCGTGAAGCCGTTCCAGATGTGGTGCTTGCGCAGCTTTATAAATTCACACCGCTTCAAACATCCTTTGGCGTGAACTGCTTGGCCCTTGACCATGGTCAACCACGCATGATGACGCTATATGATATTGTGCGTTGCTTCATTCAATTCCGTGAGGAAGTGGTGACGCGCCGGACAAAATTTGAGCTTAATAAGGCACGTGAAAAGGCGCACCTTTTGGTTGGTTTGGCTGTTTCTGTTGCGAATATTGATGAAATTGTTGAGCTGATTAAAAAAGCACAAGACCCACAAGTGGCGCGTGAACAATTGATGGCAAAGCCATGGCCAGCAAAAGATGTTGCGCCGCTGATTGCTTTGGTTGATGAGCCAGGTAGAGCCGTTGATGCAGGCGGTAATTATCATTTGTCAGAAGCGCAAGCGCGTGCGATTCTTGAACTCAGATTGCATCGCTTAACAGGACTTGAGCGTGATAAGATTGGTGATGAGCTGAGAGAAATCACGGATCACATTCAGTTCTGTCTTGCTGTTTTGGCATCACGTGAGAAATTGATGGAGATCGTCAAGACTGAATTGATCGAAGTCAAAGATAAATTCAACACGCCACGTAGAACACAGATTGAAAATTCTGAGCATGAATCAGATCTTGAAGACTTGATTCAGAAAGAAGACATGGTTGTCACAGTGAGCAACACGGGCTATATCAAGCGTGTTCCGCTCTCAACCTACCGTTCACAGCGCAGAGGTGGTAAGGGGCGCTCTGGCATGAACATGAAGGAAGAAGATTTCATCTCAAAACTTTTTGTTGCCAATACTCATACGCCTGTTCTGTTTTTCTCAACAGATGGTCTTGCTTATAAAATGAAGGTCTATCGTTTGCCATTGGGTAATCCTCAAGCACGTGGTAAGGCGTTGGTGAACTTGCTGCCGATTAATGCAGGGCAGACAATTTCAACTGTGATGCCTTTACCTGAGGATGAAAAAGCATGGGACGAACTCACCATTATTTTCGTCACCAAATCAGGTGATGTGAGACGGAACAAGCTTTCAGATTTCACCAATGTGAAATCGAACGGTAAAATTGCAATGAAGCTTGAAGAGAATGATCGCCTCATTGGTGTTGCAACAGGTAATGCAAAGAACGATCTTTTGATCTCAACCAAACTTGGTAAATGTATTCGTTTCTCCTTTGATGATGTGCGTGTCTTTACAGGCCGAACATCAACGGGTGTGCGTGGTATTCGCCTTGCGCCTGGTGATGAAGTGATGAGCATGTGCGTTTTAAAACACACAACAGCAACGACAGAAGAAAGATCTCTGTATGTGAAGCAAGCTAATGCCTTGCGTCGTCATCCTGATGATGTTGAAGATGGTTCAGCAACAGCTGCAGATGAAGAAGGCGCTGAAACAGTTGTAACAGGCGATATTCAGCTTTCAGAAGAGCGTTTTGCTGAATTGGCAGCATCAGAAGAATTCTTGCTGACTGTATCAGATACAGGCTTTGGTAAAAGAACATCATCTTATGAATATCGTATTACAGGCCGTGGTGGACAAGGGATCCGTAATCTTGGTGGTATGGGTGAGAAGAATAACGCCGTTGTGGCGTCGTTCCCGGTGAGAGATGATCAGCAACTGATTCTGGTGACAAATGGGGGACAGTTGATTCGTCTGCCTGTGCATGACATTCGTATCTGTGGTCGTAGTGCAATGGGTGTGAAACTTTTCACAGTGACCAATGGCGATACAGTTGTGTCTGTTGAGCCAATCGATGTGGATCAGACTGATGGCGATGAGGATGATGTTTCAGTCGAAGAACAAGTTGTTGAAACAAATTTAGAATGATAGTTTGGTGATAACTTATTTACAGGAACTGCTGTAGAAATTTAGAGAATCGTCACTCAGAGCCCTTCTTTAGAAGGGCGTGGAGTCTCTTGGAAGTAAAAACAAGAGCAGTTTCAATAGGTAATTTGAAGAGATTCCACGTCGCCCCTTGATGGGGGCGACTCTGAATGACGATTTTTAAATTTGTTATCTAAAACCACGTATCAAGCCGAGGAGATAAATCTATGACTGGTGTGTCTCAAATTCATGTTCAACCTGAACTTGTTGATCTCTATCAAGACATTCAAGCCGCAACGAATCATGATATTCTCACCATCAGACATAATCTGTCTTATGATTATTTTCAAGAAGACAAAGATGCTTTTGATAAGCATCTTTTGTCTTTTAGAGCAGCGACTTTGGCAGCGGGGCACTCTTTTTCAATGGCTTATGACATATATGTGTCGTGTCGAGATTTGATTGTCAAAAACTTACCATGCTCAGATAGAACACTGTTATTGAATGCAGCAGGTGTTCAATTGGTTCTTTTGCCTCCGGAAATTGGGTTTCTGATTAATTTAATCGAGCTGAATTTACGGTTGAATCATCTTTTGGCTCTGCCTATGGATATTCAAAAGCTGGTTCATTTGGAAAAGCTGATTCTTGTTGATAATAAGATTCAATCTTTGCCAGGCTGTTTATTTCAATTGCCTCAGCTAAAAGTGATTTTATCTGATCAAGATGAAGAAAATGAAAAGGCACTTGAAAGGTTGAGGCAGGGTAATCTGTAAAAAAAGAAAGACAGAATCTCTTTAAAGGAGTATGCTTGGGTTGATAAATATAAGGAGGTACTCATGTTAATGCCAGCTGATAAAAAAAATAAGGCAAGCCTATGGTTTCAGTCTCTGCGCGATCGCATTTGTGATCGTTTTGTTGAGCTTGAAAGGCAGCTTGAGTCGGGTCCTCATTGTGATTTGAGTCCTGGTCTTTTTGAGAGAAAACAATGGATCCGTGCTGATGTGGATGGTACTCAGCGAGCCGAGAATGGCGGCGGTGAAATGTCTGTGATGCGCGGTGGGCGTGTCTTTGAAAAAGTCGGTGTGAATATCTCAACTGTTAAAGGTGTTTTCTCAGAAGAATTTAGAAAATCGATTCCAGGTGCTGCTGATACAGGTGAGTTTTGGGCTTCAGGTATTAGTTTGGTTGCCCATATGAGATCCCCAAAAGTGCCAGCCATTCATATGAATACGCGCTACATTGTGACGTCAATTGATTGGTTTGGGGGTGGAACTGATTTGAATCCCATGATTGAAAATGACAATGATACAGCGATTTTCCATAAGGCTTTACAGGAATGTTGTGATCGTCATGATCCGCATTATTATGAAAAATATAAAAAATGGGCGGATGATTATTTCTTTATTCAACACAGAAATGTGGCGCGCGGCGTTGGTGGAATTTTCTACGATAACTTGAATAGTGGCAATTTCGAAAATGATTTTGCTTACACGCGGGATGTTGGTGAAACATTTTTGGATATCTATCCCAAGATTGTTGAGGCTCATATGCATGATGAGTGGACAGACGAGGATCGAGAGTTGCAGTTGAAAAAGCGTGGTTTCTATACAGAATTCAATCTGGTTTACGATCGCGGGACGCTTTTTGGTCTGAAGACAGGTGGAAACATCGAGGCCATTTTAATGTCATTACCACCAGAGGCTAAGTGGTCTTAGAGCTGCGAGCCTTGAATTTCGTCACTCAGAGGGCTCTCACTGAGAGCCCGCCTGTCAGGCCGAAGCCTTGGCGTAGGCTGATGGAGTCTCTGGAGTCTCTCAGCAAAAATTGCGCGCAATTGTTAATTGGATGAGATTCCACGTCGCCTCGCGGCGACTCTGAATGACGGCTCTTTATCATTTTGCATTTCGTACTAGAGCATCCCTCCCACAGAAATTTTTGACATTTTTGAGAATGTGCTATAATCAAAATATTAATCCGGCAACATGAAGTAGTCGAAAAAAATGTTGCATGTTTTATGGAATCTTGATATTATGAGCTTATGAAGAAACCAGATTTAAGAAATTCAACCAAAGAAATCCGCTTAGAAGTTAGGCG
>JAGPBS010000080.1 GCA_018063245.1 Alphaproteobacteria bacterium
TCAACTCACATCAAGAAAGAAACGCATTCCTAATGACATTTGTTGACAATTACAACAAAACCCGGCTACATTGTCTACAATATAAAGCCCCTTGCGAAGCGCTCGCTATTCATGCGGAACTATACACCTTCGCGGGGATGACAAGGGAAATCAAAGTGAATAGTCTGGAAATAAATTCAGCAACAAGCGAAAGCAACTTTCATGAAACAAACGATCGGTCTTCTTCAGATTATCAAATCATCTTTGGCGATGAAGTGTCCTAAATGCGGAAAGGGATCTGTCTTTAAGGGGTTTCTTACTTTAGTCGATAAATGTTCTTCTTGTCATTTAAAGTTTAAAGAGCATGATAGCGGCGATGGGCCTGCTGTTTTTTTGATTTTTGTTTTGGGCTTTACGATTGTACCAATTGCTCTCTATTGCTATATGAAGTTTGATTGGCCGGAATGGGTTCATTTTACACTTTGGCCCATTGCAATTTTGGCAGCAACAATTGGGATGCTGAGACCCGTTAAATCTTTGACGATGGCTCTGCATTATCATTATATTACCAAAGACAGAGAGCATGCCTCTCATGATGAGGAGTAGCGAGTCATGAGCTTTTGGCGGCAAAAGAAAGTTATTATTCCAAGCATTATGACGCTTATCATGATTATTGTTTTGCTGTCTCTTGGCTCATGGCAGATGAGACGTCTTGAGTGGAAAGAAAAACTATTGGCAGAAATTCATGAGGCTTTGTCAAAAGATGCGGTGCCTTTGGCGGACAATCCATTGTCTGAAGACTCATCAACGCCAATAACACGCGTGAATGTTGAGGGCACACTTTTAAAAGATAAATCAATGATGCTTATCCCGCGTATGAATGAAGGGGAGAGAGGAGCTCATTTGATTGTTCCCCTCGAGCAAAAGGATGGTAAGACATATTTAGTTGATATGGGGTGGGTACCTGAGGATTTTGATCCTCAATCTTTGCCGGATGATGTAAGTGATCTTTCTGGGATATTAAGAAAACCGAGTGACAAGGGTTCAATGCAGCCTGACAATAACCTCGGAGATAAAACGCTGTTTTGGTACGATATGCCGTCAATTGGAACATCGCTTGATCTTAAGAAGCTGCAACCTTTTATTATTGAGCGAGATAAAAATGATTTGGCCTTGCCAGAGAATATGCCTATTCCACAGGATCGATTTGTTTTGATTGCCAATAATCACTTTCAATATGCCTTGACTTGGTATAGTCTTGCGATTGTTCTTTTAGTGATCTACAGTCTTTATTTACGGAGACATTTTAAATTAAAACCAACCGATACAGAGGTTGAGCAGAAATTGCGTGAGCAAATTAAGCAAAAAATAGGCAGGAATTCATGACAGTCAATTCAAAATCATCAATCGAACACACAACGCTTCCCAATGGGCTCCGGATTGTTACCAATCGGATGGCTGATGTTGAGTCTGTTTCAATGGGTCTTTACATCGGGTCTGGATCAAGAGCGGAAACCAAAAGTGAAAACGGGATTGCTCATTTTATTGAACATATGCTTTTCAAGGGCACCAAAAAACGGAATGCAAAAGATATTGTGGAAGCCATTGAATCTGTCGGAGGATCAATCAATGCTTATACATCTCGAGAGCTGACAGTCTATCATACCAAAACCTTGAAAGAAGATTTTGGGACCAGTCTTGATGTTCTCACAGATATGATTCAGCATTCAATGCTAGCTGATGAGGAATTTAAACAAGAGCAAAATGTGATCATTCAGGAGATTAACCAGAGCTTTGATTCTCCCGAAGATGCGATTTATGATGATTTTCAGGTGCAAGCCTATGGCGATCATGCCATGGGGCGTCCGATCTTGGGGACTGAAGATACGATTATGAGCATGACGCCGGATCATTTGCGCTCATTTATTGATCGTCATTATCACACTGGCAATATTGTTTTGTGTGGAGCAGGGAATATCAATCATGCTCAATTCACTGAGCAGGCAGCTCATTATTTCCAGAAAGCGCCTTTGGTGCAAGATGTGACGCCTCAGAAGTCAATCTATCAAGGTGGAGAGATTAAAACAAAGCGCGATATCGAACAATTGCATTTGGTTTTAGGTTTTAAAGGAACGCATAACACGGCGGCTGATTATTATGATCATGTTATTCTGGCTGTGGTTTTTGGGGGAGGGATGTCCTCTCGCTTGTTCCAAGAAGTGCGTGAAAAGCGTGGTCTTGCCTATAGTATTTACAGTTATAATAATAGTTATAAGGATACAGGGCTCTTGGGTGTATCAGCCGCTTTGAATGCTGATAAAGCAAGCGATATTCTGCCGATTATCAGAGATGAGCTTTTTGGCCTAGGGCAATCGATGACATCGGATGAGCTTGAGCGTGCAAAACGTCAGATCAAATCATCGCTTTTGATGTCGCAAGAAAGCAGTATGGCAAGATGTGAAAAGCTCGGTCATCAAATGCTGATTCATGGCAGACCGATTCCACTCGCTGAACAAGTCCAAAAAATTGATGCTGTCACAAAAGAAAGCGTATCGAAGGTTTTAGATCGCATGATCGCGGCTAAAAATCCAACGCTTGCAGCTTTAGGGCCAGAAAAAGCCATTCAGGCAAAAGGCCTGTCGATTGCTCAATTGGTATAATGTGAGTTCTGAGGATGTCTTCTACACCAGAGCGTTTGGCAAAACGAATCGCCTCAAGTGGCTATTGTTCGCGCCGTGATGCTGAAAAATATATCTTTGACGGTCTTGTGACAGTCAATGGCATTGTGTGCGCTGATCCTGCAACCAAAGTCACTGAGCAAGATGAAGTGATGGTTCGGGGAAAAAAGATCACAGCAGCGACAGAGGTTGAACTCTATATTTTCCACAAGCCAGCAGGTGTCGTCATCACGAAAGATGATCCGGAAGGACGTCCAACTTATCGCGATTATTTTCCGCGTGACCTTCAAACACTCAACCCGGTTGGGCGTCTTGATATGATGACAGAAGGTCTTTTGCTTCTGACCAACAATGGAGCCTTTAAACGATATTTGGAAATGCCAGCTCATGAAATTGAGCGCCGGTACGAGGTCCGTGTCTATGGACGCGTGTCTCAATCACAATTAGACCAGCTTGTTGATGGTATTGAGATTGATGGTGTTTTTTATCACCCTAAAAGCATTCGTGCTGAAAAGCCCGCAAAGAATTATGATGGCAATTTTTGGCTCGAGGTTGTTCTGACAGAAGGTAAAAATCGCGAAATTCGGAATATTATGGATTATTTAGGGCTCAGGATCTCACGTTTAATTCGAGTCGATTACGGGCCTTTTGCCCTTGAAGAGCTTGCAAAAGGAGCTTGGTATCGGTATGATGAGGGGAATCTTGAATCCTTATTTCCAGATTTTTTTCATTCACATAAATAGAGATAGTATGCGCATCATCGCTGGCAAATTTAAAAATCATCACCTTGTTTCACCATCATCGAAAGATGTGCGGCCAACCTCTGATCGGATTAAAGAGTCGATCTTTAATATTCTCTGGCATCATGATTGGTTTGAATCATTTGCAGCAATTCGTTGTTTAGATGGATTTTGCGGCACGGGTGCCTTGGGTTTTGAAGCTTATTCACGTGGTGTTGATTCTGTGACTTTTGTTGATGTGAGTGCGGAATCTTTGAAAGTTTGTACTGAAAATCAAAGAAAATTGGATCCATCTAAAAAGAACACTCATCTGATTCGGGCTGATTTATCTGAGACGTCAGGGGCTGTGGCTTTAGCTTCCAGAGGCCCATTTGATTTGATATTTCTCGATCCCCCTTATCAACAAGGTCTTATTGAAAAAGCAATTTTATCTTTATTATCTCAGAATTTAATTGCTGATGGTGCTGTTTTGGTTCTAGAAACACATAAGGTTGAGACAATTGATTTACCTGTAGGTTTTAGTATTTTGAGCGAAAAGATCTATGCAACAACAAAAATTCATTTTGTTCAGCGCGATTCTGCTAGCTGACACTTGAGAAATATAAATATTGTGTTAATATCCTTTTTATATTAAATTGAAAGGAATATATTATTATGTCATTGATTAATCCACAAGTTATTGCGTCATCACCAATTATTGAAGCTGAAGGAGCATCATTCGCGGTGCAGTCAGATCAGTGTCCGCGTTTTGTCGAATTTTTAGGAACCCATGGTGCCTTTAATTTTAAACTTGAAATCAAAGAAATGTGTGATCGTTCAGCTCAAAGCTTTACCATAGATTTTTATCAGTTTGCAGAAGAAGATGCTTTGACAACAATTCAAATTTTGATTCAGTATTCTGTTCCATTGAGTTTTATTATTCAAGCATTAGTTTTAGTAAATGCAAATGAAGTTGCGGATGAGCTGAAGGCTATTTCACTGCCACAAGTTTCACCTAAAGAAGAAAAATCGGTTGCAGAAAAAGTTCTGAAGGAAGCTGACAGAGTTGTTGATCAAATTCAAAAAGAAGCTCCAAAGGCACTGGATAAAGTCGAAAAAGAAGCTGATAGACTTGCAAACCAGACTGCCAAAGCCGTTAAAAAAGGCAAGAAGAAGCTGAAAAAAGCTTTTAAGAAGTGGTAAAGCGCCGTTAGACCGTACTCTCTAAGACGTCGATGATGAAAACTGTCAAAGCAAAATAAAGCGTCATGCCGCACTTGTTTACAATATAAAGCCCCTTGCGAAGTGCTCGCTATTCATGCGGAACTATACACGAAGGCAGGTGTCCAGGAATTTATCAACATGAAGTCATCCTGAACTCGTTTCAGGATCTGTTTGTAATTGCAGGGAGATGTCGAAACAAGTTCGGCATGACGCGCTGGTTGTTGTTTTTCCTGGATCCCTGCTTTCGTGTACAGACCGGAGACATAGGTAACGAATGTGCGGGGACATAGGTAACGAAAATTGATAAACTTTACGGCAAAAATGGGAGATCTAAAATGCCGTGGTTAGCAAAAGGAGTTATCGAAGTGAG
>JAGPBS010000081.1 GCA_018063245.1 Alphaproteobacteria bacterium
GTCCATAGTTATCCCATTCTTCTGCTTTAAAAACAGATAGCATGGCTGGCAATGGAATGGAGTTGAGGTAATCGCCAAATCGAACAGAGGTGATTTGCTCAAGATTCACATCAACGTTATCAGATGTGAAATTACGTAAACTTGTTGTCATCATGCGCACAAGCCGATCGAAAACAACTTCAAGCATTGGCAGGCGCTCGTAGTTCACAAGACCACTGTTCACAAGCGCCATGATTCCGGAGTTATCACTTTCCCAGTCATCATCAGAAAAGCCCAAGAGACTATCAATCTCATCTTGATTTAGAACACGCAGGTTTTCAGTCTCGCCTTCCACAACCTCTTCATTGGTTATGCTCTGCGCCTCTTTCTCAACAGACGATTCCCACTCTGCCGCAAGCTGATCATCAGGGCTCATCGCACCTTGGGGTAATTCTTGTTCATTTTCTTTTTGAGCAACAGCACCTGTCATCTCTTCAATCCCTTAACCTAAGTTACCTATTGCATGACAACGTCTTGGAACAAAACATCGCGAACCTCAACCGGCTGGACAATAACGGAAACACGCCTAAGCAGTTCTTCTCTCAAGCGATAAATCCCTGTTGAGCCCTTCATATCTTCTGGACGCACTTCTCTTAAATAAACTTGAAAAGCATCAATGATTTTAGGCTGCATTTCTTCTAGCTTTTTCAGATCTTCTGGGTTGCCAATTTCAAGCGTTACAACAACTTTCAGGTAATTTTGACGTCGATTTTTTGTATTAAGATTCACCAAAAGCTCAGGGAGCTTTAAAAACAAAGAAGGTGTCTGCTCTACAACTTTCGGTTGCTCTTCTTCTTTATGACCGCCGATCACACCTGTGAAAAGGAGACCTCCTACGATACCTCCGATCAACACAAGTGGCAAAACAATAAACAGAATAATCTTTTTACCGCTCATCCGTTTTTTTTGAGCAGCACCGTCTGAGCCGTCCTGACCTTCTGTATTTACTGCAATTTCAGTCTCTTCGTCTGCCATATCGATCCCCGCATCATTTATTTTCTTATACTATCTTACTCTTTTTCTACATGTGAATAAAATATCTTTTTCACCATTCTATTAATATATTTATTTCTAGCCTATAAAATTTTTATCCAAATAGAAATCATCAAATCACTCAGACACAAAACCGGCATTTTTTTCCATCAGGTGAACACTTCTTACCCTCAAATCAAAACTGACATCAACGAAAATACCTTAACCATTTCAATTTAATGATTATTTTTCGTGGCACGTTTCCTGCATCTGGTCATGAGCAACCGAAAATATCAAGAAGGTCTAAGGATAATGGATAAGAATTTAAACTACACAACATTAGCAAGACAAACAGCGCTCAGACGAAATTTAAACATGATCGCGAATAATCTTGCGAATATTAATACCACAGGATTCAAAAGATCCTCGCTCTTTCTTGTTGGAGACAATGTCAAGCAATCATCGGGTGAAATGATCACAATGCCGCTTGACTACAGTACCTTTCGTGATCTTTCTCAAGGTGCTCTTGTGCAAACAGGTGATCCATATGATGTCGGTATTCTGGGTAGAGGACACTTTATGATTGCAAGAAGTGATCAAACTTATTACACCCGCGATGGTCATTTTACACAAAATGAAAAAGGCGAGCTCTGCACACATCAAGGTGATCTTGTTCAAAGTGCGGGTGGCGGCCCTATTATGATTCCACCAACAGCTTTATCTTTTGTTATCCATCCGGATGGCACTGTTGCAACTGAAGATGAAGTGGTTGGGAAAATTGCTGTTGTTACCTTTGAAGATGAACAAGAGCTCAAAGAATGGCAAGACAATCTATTCACAACAACAGCAGAAGCAATCGGCGCAACTGACTACAAATTACGCCAACATCATGTTGAAAGCAGCAATATCAATCCAGCTGTTGCCATGACAGACATGATCGCTGTTCAGCGTGAATTCGAAATCAACCAAAAAATACTCGATTCCGCGGGAGATCTCTTGGGATCGTTCATTCAAAACATACTCTAACAATTACGTAGGATAAAAAAATGGAACAACTAGCTATGAGAATTGCTGCCAGCGGGATGACAAATGCCCAGGCAACCGTTGACACAATCTCACAAAACATTGCCAACTTACGCACAACAGCTTTCAAGCGTCATATTACAGTTAACAAAACAACACCTTACCGTATTGAACTCAGACCCGGAACAGTGGCATCAGACACAGGCGCCTTGGTTCCGTCAGGAATCCAAATTGGTACAGGTGTGAAATTATCTGCCATCAGCCGTATTTTAACGGAAGGACAAATGACACAGACAGAAAGCCAGCTCGATATGGCCATTCATCAAAAAGGTTATTTCCAGATTGCAGGACCAAACGATGAAACCATTTATACAAGAGATGGTAACTTCACCAGAAATGAATTGGGACAAATTGTAACACAAGAGGGATACTTGCTCATTCCAACCATCACGATTCCCCAAAATGCTGTGGATGTGACAGTGAACACAATTGGTGAAGTCATTGTGAAGTTAGATGGCGTCATTGCACCAACAACAATCGGACAAATTCAAATTGCCACATTCATTAACGAAAACGGCCTTGAAGAATTGGGCGAGAACTATTTTGGAGAAACGCCTGCCTCTGGCAATCCTGTTGTTGGCATCGCTGGCAGCAATGGTTTTGGTAAAATTCTACAATCGAACTTAGAAAACTCAAACGTTGAAGTTGTGAGCGAGCTCACAGAATTGATCAGCGCACAGCGTGCTTATGAGATGAACTCACGCATTATATCTGCTGAAGATCAAATGTTATCTGCTCTGACCAATCTCAGATAATAAACATAGGGGGCTAAAACAATGAGCATCGTTATTAAAATCGACAGACAACGACACGCGAACCTCAAAAAATCAATTGAGAGAAAGCCTGGCATATTACGTTATGCGTTAGGCGGCCTTACCGCTATCACGCTTTTTTGTTGTCTCACCTATAACATGGCCTCTGCAAATGAAAACGCAGTTGTTGTGCACAAAAATGTGACAATCCGTGGCGACTATGTCAAATTAGGAGACGTTTTCTCACCCATTGAAAATCATGAGCTTTACGACAAAGCAATCGCACGCGCACCAAAACCTGGATCAAAACTCGTTCTTGATAATCGTTTTTTGACAAAAACCGCAAAACTCAATGGCATTCAATGGCAACCAAACGGACAATCTGATGTCTCGATTGTTTATCGCTCAAGCTCAACCATCCATCAAGAAGACATCCAAAAATCTCTCTTAGATAAATTGACCGAAGATCACAATATCGATCCTCAAGAATGGATTGTCTCATTCGATCAGAAAGATTCGAGCATTCATCTGCCATCAGATATTGAAGCAAGTTTTGCCATTGAGGCACTCACTCTTGATGAAACCAATGGGCATTTCTCTGCTGACATTATCGCTCCGTCAACCGATATGCCACTTGTGAGAAACAGGCTCACTGGTAAATTACAACAAACCATACAAATTCCAGTTTTAAAGACTCAAACCAAAACAGGGCAAATCATCAAGGATAGTGACCTTGTCTATTTGCGCCTTCCTAAAAACAAAGTCAATCAAGAGGTGATTCAAGACCCAGCACATCTGGTTGGCTATACACCAAAGCGAATCGTTTCACCCAATCTCCCCATTCAACAATTTGATATCATGGCGCCCATTCTTGTAACCAAGGGATCAATTACAACCGTTACGCTCGTTTCACAAAATCTCGCGCTGACAACAAAAGCAACAGCTCTTGAAAACGGCTCGAAGGGAGATCGCATTCGGCTTTTAAACCCGCAAAGCAAAATCACCATTGAAGCTGAAGTCATTGGCCTTAATCAAGCACGTGTTGATTCTCCTTTTGACCTTGCATTTCAAAACAATCAAGGGCAAAATTCAATACAGGCTCCTTCTGCTAACAATAATTGATTGACACAAAATGACACACTCTTCTTCCTCGACCATTCAAAAGCTTTCCACTGCTCTAGTCCTGTGTTCAATTGGATTATCACTGTCAGCCTGTAATGCCCTTGATAGGCTCATGAATATTGGAAGAGAACCACAGCTCGATGAAATTCACAACCCAACCAAGCAACCAGGCTATCGCCCTGTCGATTTACCAATGCCCGACACACATCAAGTAGCCTATCAATCAAACTCTCTCTGGAGACCTGGCTCTAAAGCCTTTTTTAAAGACCAACGTGCATCGCAAGTTGGAGATATTCTGACCGTTCTGATCAGCATGAACAATTCTGCCAGCACATCAAATGAATCCAAACGAGAAAGAAAAAATTCAGAAGATTCAAGCATCACAAAACTCTTCAGAGATGAAAGCATCTTAAAGAAACTCACCAATAGTGAAACAGGCGGTCCATCAGCCACCTTTGATAGAGAGCACAAAATTGATGGTAAAGGAAGCATCGATCGCACCGAGGCAATCACTTTACGTCTAGCTGCAATCATCACACAGGTTCTCCCAAACGGCAATTTCGTCATTCAAGGACGTCAACAAGTTCGAGTGAATTATGACATGACAGAGCTTCTCATTACAGGCGTTGTCCGCCCAGAAGATATTGACCGCAGAAATGAAACGAGCATCGAGAAAGTTGCAGAAGCGCGCGTTTCATACGGCGGCAAAGGCCAAATTATGGACTTCCAACAACCGCCTTATGGCGCTCAGCTCTTTGACATCATCATGCCGTTCTAAGATCTCTTCTTTTGTCACCCTTTACTCTAACGCTCCCCCAAAACGAATTATTCTTCTATGTCAAGGCAAAATAGAAATGTCCGCTTTAGAGCAAAATAGAAATGTCCGCTTTAGAGCAAGATAGAAATGTCCGCTTTAGAGGATAAGTTATCCAAAAGTCCACAACCCGGCAGCGGAGCCTCCTACACTCAGGCTGCCAAGGGTTGTGGGCCTTGTG
>JAGPBS010000082.1 GCA_018063245.1 Alphaproteobacteria bacterium
ATTCATTCCCTCGTTTTATTGTCTTATCTTGTCAGCTTTGTTCTCCCTGTAAATGTTGCCCATGCTCATACAGATAGCGTCAGTGGAGCTGCCATTCCAGCGCCTCCAGCGCCTATTGTTAAAGATCAGCAGATGCCTCAAGCTGTGCCAGCAGCTCCTGATTTTGGTGACATCGCTGTTGATAAAAGCAATCCCAAAGCGCCTCAACTTGATAAAGCGCCGAATGGCGTGCCACTTGTGAATATTCGCAAGCCGGATGCAAAAGGTCTTTCACACAATCAATTTGAAAAATTAAACGTTGGAGCCTCTGGCGTTATTTTCAACAATTCAACTGAGAAAGATGCTCAGAGTCAGCTGGGTGGAAGGATCCTTGGAAATAGCGCTTTGCAAGGACAAAATGCACGTATTATTTTAACAGAAGTGACAGGGCGCGATACATCGACCATTCGTGGCTATCTTGAAGTGCACGGAAAAGCAGCAGAGCTCATTATTGTGAACCCGAACGGGATTGATGTGAATGGTGCTGGCTTTATCAATATTCCGAAAGCAACGCTTTCAACAGGGCAATTGCAAGATCTCTCAAATGGCAAGCCTATTCAGCTGAAGGTTGACGGAGGTGAGATCACCATTCAAGGCAAGGGGCTTGATCTAAAGGGAGTGAGCCAGTTTGACATTGTCACGCGTAAAGTGAATTTTGATGGAAAGCTCTATGGGGCTGAGCAAAACACAGATGTCTCTGTGAGGGCTGGCAAGCAAATTTATGATCATGAGAGCAGAACGTCGCAGGCTCATGATGCCCCGAGTGCTGAGGCAGCACCTGTCTATGCGATTGACTCATCTGCTTTAGGCGGGATGTATGCGGGTAAGATTGCGCTGATCTCAACAGAAAAAGGCGTTGGGGTGAGAGCGCCCGAGAACATGGCATCGCGCATGTCAGATATCACGATTTTAGCCAATGGCGATGTGGTGCTAAAAAATGCAGAAGCCCAAGGCAAACTTGATGTTAAATCAAAGAGGGGTTCAGTAACAGTTGAGGAAGGGAAAAAGCTACACGCCACGGGCCCTATTCAAATTGAGACCTCTAAAAAGATTACAATCGAGAATCAAACGCAGGTGCGCTCTGAGACATCTATTCAGATAAAAGCACCTGAAACTTTGAACAGAGGCAATATTGAGTCATCTGGAACGATTCAATTTGAAGGGAATCGATTGTTCAATCGTGGATTTATTTATGCAAAAGACCATTTAGAAACAAGGTTACAAGATAAATTTATGAACAGAGGCCATGTTGTTGCTCAAAATGGAGCGCTTTTTGGTGTCAATACATACTTTTTGAACACGCCTGATTTGCAAAAGAATGGAGGAATCATTTCTGTTACAGGCCCCTTAACTGTTCAGTCAGTTGCCGGTGGACGAACACAGCATATTGTGAATGATTCAGGGCTTATTGAAACCTCTGGGCCAAATGGAAAGATGCTTTACCGTGCGGAACATATGGAAAATAAGCGTGTTCTTACTTTTGCGACACGAATTGTCAAGCCCACGGGTGATTCTAAAAAGGGTACGCATGTTGTTGAAAGATATCTGACTTCAAATCCTGACGTACAGCCTGCCAAGATTTATAGCTCAGCTGATATCGAATTTGACGTATCCGACACTCCTGATTTAGGACTTCATAATAAATACAGTCATATTTATGCAGCAAAAAACATTAATGTAAATGGTGATTTATTGCAGTGGGGTGATCATCTGGAAAGAAAGAAAGAAAATTGGTCAACAACAAGCTATAAGACAAAGAAAAGACATACATTTCATAGCAAAAAGAAGAGGCATTATGTTACATCATTTGGAACGCCGAAGATAAAAAAAGGCGAAGCATTTTCTGCCATTATGCAAGCGGGTGGCAATTTAAATATTGTGACCAATGGTGTCGTTCAAACCATTGGAACAGCAAGAGAAACAAGAGATGAATTTTTACGCGAAAATCAACCTCCAGCCCCTTTAGAAGACAACCAAAGAAATGGTTTCAATCTAAACTCTTATGTGCAGTCATTGTCACATGCCCCCCTCTATGAAACACATCTTGGCGCAGGACATGCCTATCTTTTTGAAACGCGTAAGCAATATGCAGATCCGCGTTACGTGCTTGGCTCTGACTATTTTTTTACGCGCATTGGGCCTTTTGCAGGTCAGCCCTTTGCAGCAAAACGCATGGGTGATGCCTTTGTTGAAACGCGTTTTTTAAGAAAACAAATCTTTGAGAGCGGTCTTGCTGATCGCCTCGGTGAAGTCAGTGGTGAAGTTGAACTCATGCGTCAGCTTTACGACAATGCAGTCGAAGAGACTAAGGATCTTGAAATTTATCCTGGCATTAAGATGACAGCTGAGCTTATCAACAAACTCAAGCGCGACATCATCTGGATGGAGACAGAAATCATCAATGGTGAAGAAGTTTTGGTGCCACGTATCTATTTGACGTCCTCATCAGCTAAAGCTCATAAAAACGCAGGAAGCCAACTCCTTGCAAAAAATATCAATATTAAAGCCGGTTCAGCAAATCTATCAGGCCTCGTTGCCTCAACAGGCGAAACAATTATAGAAACCGATGAAAATCTGACCATTAAAGATGGAAGAGTTGACGGTAAAAAAACATTTTTAAAAGCAGGCAGCACGCTCAGAAATGAATCCAGTCACATTTCGGGTGATTCTCTAGCAACCGAAGCACAAAAGACAGAAATCATAACAAGGGTTGATCATCATCAACATGGACGCTCTTACAATGAAACCCTAGGTCCTCGTGCTATTATGGAATCACGTGTTGCTCCGTTAGAAATGACAACAGAAGGAGATCTCCACACAGTCGGAGCTCTCCTTAAGGGTAAAGGTGGGATCAATCTTGTCACGGGCGGAAATGTTCTTCACGAATCCGCCAAAACACATCAATATGTCGAAGCGCACCGCAAAAAATTCCGTTTCAGAGAAGATCACATTAAGCATCAAAAAACAGAATTTGATTCTGGCGGAGAGATCAACTCATTCACAATCGGAAATGAGCATCATCAAGGTGTCGCCATGCATGCGAAAGGCCCGATTGATCTCACTGTTGGCGGCCAATTTACCTCAGCTGCTGTTCATGATGAAGATCATCTTTCAATGAGAATGAAAGGTGGAAATTCTTGGAGAGGCAAGTACAAAAAACATCAAGAGAAACATTCAAAACAAGCTGATGAAAATCAATATATAAGCGAAACAGGCAAGGTCAATATTCACGCAACCAAAGACGTTGTGATGGAAGCACCCTATTTTTCAAGTCCTGTTGGCGTAGAAGTAAAATCAGAAGAAGGCAAAGTTCATTTAACAGTCAGTGAATCAACCTCTTCAAGCCACCTTCATCAGAAGAGCGCAAGCACGGTCTGGCAATCGATGAAGGATAAAGGCCATCAAACAACAACCTACCGGATGACCAGAGCCAATACGCCTGATTTTCAAGCCTCTGGTGCAAAGGGAACCCAAGTTGATGTTGCAACAGGTCGAACCTATAGTCCAAAGGATTTAGAAGCAAAAAAATTCGAGATGGCCCTTAAAACGCCAGAAGAGATCGGAGCAATCCGTCAAGCTGACTACGAAAAAGTAATCGCATCTCTTGCTCAAAATCCAGAAACAGCTTATGTTGCAACTTTGGCTTCGAACCCTGACGTGAACCTCGCGTTCTATGATAATCATCATCACCACTGGAGCGTTCATCATAGTGGATTGACACCCGCCGCTGTTGCAACGATTGGTGTGGCTGTAACGGCAGCAACAATGGGAATGGCAGCTCCAGTAGTCGCTCCAGCCGCAGCAGGTGCGACAGCAACAACCGCAGCAGCAACGACAGCTGTGGCGACGACAACAGTAGCGACAACCGCAGCAAGCACCTTCACACTTGGCACTGCTCTAACAGTTGGCGGAGAAGCTGTTCTGGCAAGCGCTGTGACAAATGGCATTGTTGATACAATCAACAACAAAGGTAATTTCTTCAAAGCGCAAAGAAATCACTTCAGACCCGAACGTCTAAAAAGCTATCTGAAAACAGGCGTTACATCCGCTGCAACAGCAGGTCTTGTCAATCACCTAGACCTTGCACCGAAGACAACTGGCTTTATGACACGGGTTCAGCATGCTGCGGTGCGGCAGGGTGTTCAAACCGCAGCTGATGTTGCCTTCTCAGGTGAATCTCTGGGGGAGGCTCTTAAGCACAATGCGCCCATGGTCATGATTGATGCCGTTCAGGGCTATGTGGCACAGCGCATTGGTGAATGGCATCACGGCACAGAAGAAGAATTCATCGCCGCTCAAGGTGAAAGACTTGAGCAATCAAATGGCGACATTGAGAGCATCATCTTCACAGCTCAAGAGACCTCTCTTCTCGATAGTGTAACGCACAAGCTTATGCACTCAGCCTTGGGTGCAGGGATTG
>JAGPBS010000083.1 GCA_018063245.1 Alphaproteobacteria bacterium
ATGTAATAGAACTGAATATCAAGCGATACGTCTTTCGACAAAACTCTGATCAAGTCTTTTTCTTTTTCAGCCTCATGGATATCCGTTAAAATGAGGCCTGCGCCTCTTTTCCCCATTTCCGTTAGGGCCTGGAGAGAATTCACAAAAATTGAACTCTTTAGGGATTGACCATCTTCATATAATTTTTCAAATGGTTCTAAAAATTCAGCTGAAAATGCCGCGATACGATGCTCTTTCAAATCTTGAATCGAGGCTGGCGTGCCCTTTGCCTCAAGATATGCTTGATGGGCAAAAAGACCAAGCTCATAGCTCATCAAATAGTCTTGGGTTAAATCATCACGCTCTTTCTGGAAAGGCGCAATCAATGCATCCACTTTGCGAAAACGAAGATCAGCAGGGCCTTCGCTGCTCACTAAATTCAAATCTAACAATGGGAATTTATCCATAAAATCAGCGACATAGAGAGGCAACAATGATTGAATCAGAACCGAATTCACTTCAATCTTCAAAACACCGCGTGGCTCTTGATTAAAATCGCGCATCATATTTTCAACTTGATCGGCTTTTTCTGTCATTTCTGTCGCAAATTCAAACAAAATCTTCCCTGCCTCTGTGGGACGCACACCTGTCTGATCACGAAAGAGAAGCTTTGTTTGCAGATCTTCTTCAAGATCTTTAATATGTCTTGTCAGGCCTGGCTGTGTTAAATTGAGGGCCTTTGCTGCTTCAGTCAATTTACCATGACGAACAATGTGGTAAAATAATTTTACTTTATCAAGATCCATTTTTATTTCTTCTTTTTATTTTTATAAATGATCATTCCCAATTCGTTGATTAGAAATGCTTTCAATGACATTTATGCCAATCTATCTCCACTAAAAATACAGACCGACCCAAATCTCATTCATCACCTTTTGATATTAAGCAGAAAATTCTGCTATCGCCAAGTAAAAAAACTTATTTGGTCATAAAAAATTAACGATTGCGTTAAATGCATCACAACGCCCTTCCCTAATAATCTTGCAAAAGAAGTAATTAAGAAACTAGATCAAAATCGTCATTCAGAGCCACCCCCATAAGGGGTGGCGTGGAATCTCATTAAATCAACAACTAAGTTTAATGCCTGTTGTGAGATTGCAGAGACTCCACGGGCCCGAGGACGGGCCCTCTGAGTGACGTATCAATAATTAAGAACAACCCCAAATGAGCGGAAAGCCCTCTCTTGCAACTCTTTCAGCCTCACTTGTTGGCTGTCCTTGAGCATCTAACAGAACAAGCCCTTGATGCAGTGTGAGTCCTGTTTTCATATCAAGCTGACCACGGACCAGCACACGCTTTGCGCCCTTACCTGCTTTTGTAAAGAGCGGGAAAACCTCAATCTTACCGAAGCCAACCCTCATAGCACTCAAGATATCTGCTAATCTTTCTGTCGTATGGATCATTGTTAAAACGCCTTTCGGCTTTAATCTTTTTTGGCAAGCTTTAATCCAAGCCTGCACGTCTTTTCCGGCCTCTTCTTCAAAAGAGAGCACGCGGCCTTTTACAGCTGATCGAGACAGCGTTCCATGCTCATAAAAGGGCGGATTGGTCACAATGTGGTGAAATTGCCTCTCACGCATCGCTTTTGGCAAATGGAATAAATCCGCTCTCTCAAAAGTAACAACATCAGAGAGACCATTCAGCTCAGCATTTTGCATTGCAAGCTCAATCAAATCTGCTTGAACATCAATCCCTGTGTAATTGATTTTAAAAGCGGAATCACGCAAACGATGCGCAAGACAGATTGATGCTGTCCCCACACCAGAGCCGACTTCAAGAATCTCACACCCATTTTTAAAGCCATACACACTGGCTGCCAGAAAAACAGCATCGCTGCCGGCTCGAAAGCCCTTAAGAGGTTGCTTTATCTTGACTTTTCCACCAAGGAAAGCATCGCACGATGTACCGCCCATTCTGACTCCATTTGCTTATGTAAGTGAGACTGCTGAATATCTGCGTCCGTCACTCAGAGGGCCCAAAGGGCCCGTGGAGTCTCTGCAATCCATTAACAGACGCTTCTTTAACTTATTGACTTTATGAGATTCCACGCCACCTCTTAAGGAGGTGGCTCTGAATGACGGCCCTCAAATTATTCACTTTACCTATTCGTTCATCGATCTGATCATCACACCTAAAAGTGTAATTTCTAAAGAGCCAAAAGGCAAGAGAATAGAAGATACGCCTCTCCTTTTCAGCCTTTGCTCATTTTGAATTTGAATTTATGTGATTTTGGCAGTACGATACGAGTACCAAGCACCAGATATAATTCTCACAGTAAGGTTATCAGCATGAGCGTTCTTTCAACTCTATTACACCATGTAGACACAGCACCAGCCTCTGATGCTGGCTTTCTGGCCTTTAAGACTTTTACAACGCCTGATCTTGAAAAGGTCAATAAGCTCATTCTTGAAAAGCTGTATTCCTCTGTACCTTTAATTCCTGAAGTTGCAAACCATCTCATTCAAACAGGTGGTAAAAGAGTCCGCCCTTGCCTCACACTTGCTGCAACAAAACTATTCTCAGAAACAGAACATCGCCAAATCGGCCTTGCAACAGCTGTTGAATTTATCCACACAGCAACACTTTTACATGATGATGTGGTCGATGAGAGCGAGCTCAGACGCGGCCAAGCGACAGCCAATACAATTTTCGGCAACAAATCAAGCGTGCTGGTTGGTGACTTTCTCTTTGCGCGTGCCTTTGAACTCATGGTTGATGACGGATCCATGCAGACTCTCAAAAGCCTTGCCAGAGCCTCATCTATCATTGCTGAAGGTGAAGTTCTACAGCTCGCCACAACCTGCAATCTAGAGACAACAGAAGCAGATTACATCAAGGTGATATCCTACAAAACAGGGGAACTCTTTGCTTCAGCTGCTAATGTTGCGGGCCTTATTTGCGATCGGTCTGAAGCTGAAGTCAAAGCACTTTACGATTATGGACTCTCACTCGGCATTGCATTTCAAGTCATTGACGATATTCTGGATTATTCAGCTAAACAACAAGAACTAGGTAAATCAATTGGGAATGATTTTTCTGAATGCAAAATGACGCTTCCAGTCATTCACGCCTATCAAAATGCAACAACAGCTGATGAAAAAGCCTTTTGGACCAGGTGCGTTGAAAATAAAATCCAGAACCCAGCTGATTTTAATCAAGCCCTATCCTATATCCAAAAGAACAAAAGTCTCGACTACGCTTTTGACAAAGCTGAACAGTATGGTAAAATTGCTCTCCAATCCTTGAAATCTCTGCCACAGAATCAAGCCAATGTTATCTTGCGCGACTTAATTCATTTTGTGCTGAACAGAGGTTATTAATGTTGGATGATCTAAGACAGCTTTATCAAGAAGTCATCATCGATCATAGCCGCTCGCCTCGTCATTTCGGGCACCCTGCCTATGTCACGCATTCTGCCGATGGTGATAATCCTGTTTGCGGAGATCAGCTCACCGTCTATTTAAAACTGAATCCAGACACAAACACGATTGAGGACATCCAGTTTGAAGGCAAAGGCTGCGCGATTTCAACTGCTTCCGCCTCACTCATGACCGAGATGCTTTTCGGCAAAAGCAAGGATGAGACTGATAAGCTCTTCACCTATTTTCACCATTTAATGACCGATGAGAATCAAGAAGTTGTAGCGCAGCTCGGCTCCGAAATTTCACCAGACAATCTTGAGATTTTGCAAGTTCTTGCGGGCGTAAAACAATTTCCGATGCGTGTGAAATGTGCAACGCTGGCCTGGCACACAATGAAAGCTGCTTTTCAGAACAAGAAGAGCGTTTCAACGGAGTGATGAAAGATGATATACCTACTCGTCATCGCGAGGGGCGAAGCGACGTGGTGATCTTTTTTTTCATACTATGAGATTGCCACGTCAGCCTTCGGCTTCCTCGCAATGACGTACTCATTGCGGACTCTCTTTTTGTCATCCTTGCCCTTACTCTTTCCATCACTGCTCCTTTCTTTGTCATCCCTGCTCCTTTCTTTGTCATCCCTGCGAAGGTGTACAGACCGGAGACATAGGTAACGAATGTGCGGGGACATAGGTAACGAAAATTGATAAACTTTACGGCAAAAATGGGAGATCTAAAATGCCGTGGTTAGCAAAAGGAGTTATCGAAGTGAAAGA
>JAGPBS010000084.1 GCA_018063245.1 Alphaproteobacteria bacterium
ATGTTTATGCTGTGATTCATTCGGACCCCTTTCATCTAAACTCTCGATAAGTTTAAAAGAAAATTCCTACTGAAAAGCGGACATTTCTATCTTGCTCAAACAGGACAATATCATTTTGCTCCTACACGAATTATTCTTCTATTGACAATTTGAGATCTCTTGATATAATCCATCAAGTTAACAATAGAGCGAAGACTACTCTGGGAAAGAACGACTAGGGTTTTTGAGACGATAGGCAAAGAAGGTTTAGATAGTGTTCAATAGTATTTTATCAATGCATCAATTATTTTTTCTAACACTATATGCGTTTTTTGCGCTTTTCGTGCTTAGACATTTATTCATAAAAAGAAAGTTATCAATCTTTTTATATCATATTATTTTATGTTGCATCTTGTTTATCGGAACAGCTGGTGGGGGTGGTGTCCAAAATGATGGTTACGCTCGATTAGAACAATTTATCGAACTCGAGAAAAATCACAAACTCGAACATGCAAAACAACACAAAAAAGATTATGATTCAATGCTAGCCATTGATTTGGAGGAATTTAAAAACGCTGATGAATTTAGAGCGTATCTCCAAAGACATGATCCTGCCGTTGATAAAGCTGAGGCCATTTCCATTGGATGGCTTTTCGTTCTTTTGGCTGACATTGCGATGATGTGTGTACATTTTATTCGATATGGATTTAGAACAATAAAAAATAGGTCTCTCATGTCTCGTTCATTACCCCATCAATAATTTTTTTCTGCAAGTCTCTTCAGGGCTCTTTTAGAAACTTAGCAAGATCAAAGCTTAAGCGTTCTTTCTCTTGGTCAGTTAATGTAAGGCAATTAATACTTTTTTCGGGAAGCCATTTGTGAATAGAAAATGGAGAAGCATTCTAAACATCATATAATCATATCAAGCTAAGTTATCAAAAGCGAAAAAAAGAAAGGACGCCCATTATCTTTTTAAAAATTGATCATAAGTCCATGACTTTTCAACATCACCTTTTAAACTGACATATTCATGAATGGTAATAAATTTATTATTTTCGAGTTTATATTTGCTTTCCAGATAGTCTGAAATGACCGTACCACCCTTCGTGATGATTGTTAGCACATGAGTCTGAGGGTTAAAATAAGATTGCTCTCCAAGTTTTTTCAAAAGCAACTTTTTTGTATAACGATTATCAGCACCACGTGAAATCAAGTGGTAAGAGTGATTCTGGTTATGATTGCCATCGCCATGATCAAAATCAAAAATAAAGGTCATATCGTCAAGCCTATCTAGGATTCCTGTTACACGTGAGGTTAATGGATCGTAACCGGCTTTGATATCTGCTAAAATCTCAGCTTCTGGATTGTGGTATGTAAAAGCCAAAGTCAACAAATAGATTTTATCTTCATAAGTGAGCGAGAAGTCTGTCTTGGAATCCCCTTCATTTAAAATGCTCGACAGAATGATCTGAAAGAATTGGTCATTTGAAATAAGAGTGTACAAGAACTGAATATGATACCTTGAAATCTGGTCAATATCTTTTGGCTTATAAGCCAACCAATTTGTATAATCGGAATGATAGGTTTCAACAGGTGCTTTATAATGCGAGAGTAAATCCAATACCAGCGGAATCATTTTATCATATTGCAATCCCGCAATTTCATCTTGCGCTGGCTCTATCGGTGCCTTTGTTTTCCAGGATACAGAAAATATTGCCAATAGGATCGCTATGCACACAAATGCAATTAAAATCTTTAAAAAGCTTTTATTAAAATAAACTGACATAAAATTGCTCCATTCAAATAAATTACCTCGAAAAAGTGTACTCTCTTCTAGAATGAATGTAAAGGCCAGATGGTGGATTGCGAAGGGGCTTATGAAATATCAAGAACTAACCGCAGGTCACCCTGAACTTGTTTCAGGGTCTCATCATAATGACAAGGAGATGCTGAAATAAATTCAGCATGACGCGTTAGGCTTCGTTGAAATTCCATAATAGGTCTAGAGAAAACTCTCGCCCATAGCCCCCGCCTTCAAAGAAATTTTGAATTGGTAAGAAGAGTCTATCTGGTAAATTTTCAAGAGAAAACCACTCCCAGCTTTCAATCTTATGGGGTTCAGGATTTTGAACCTTTTGTCCAACCGGATAGTCTGCTGTCATAAAAATGCTAATAGAGTGCTTTTCTTCTTGATGAAAAACATTATTTGTCACTTGCAAAAACCGGGGATCTTGAATGGTGAGGCCTGTTTCTTCCTTCACTTCACGAATGGCGCACTCTTCAAAACTCTCTCCATATTCCAAATGCCCCCCTGGAATAGACCAAGCCTCTGCACCGTGTGAGCCAAGCCTTTTGCCCAATAGAACTTGCTTTTGATCATTCACAATAAAAACGCCTATGCCAATTTTGGGTCTCTTGCTCATTTTTATTTCCTCTCATTCAGATATCTATTATCCTTATTAACAAGCTTATAGTCTGAAAACGTCTGTCACAGGCCTTGCGCCATCTGTGCCCATGACTGAAAAATACCCATTTTTCATGTCAATTGACATCACAAGGCGCGTATCCTCATTCGCAATGGGCGGTTGAAACCAGCCAAACCCTTCTTCAATGTCAGAGAATCGGAGGCACACACCCGAATGAGATCGCTCACAACTATCATCAGATCTTGGAAGCCATCCATAGCCGATCCCATTTAAACTCGACTCAAAATGGTTCGCCGCACAAACAAGACCATCTTTGAGGTCTCGCACAACTTCTCTGTTTTCAATCCGCTCAATCACACAACCTTCGCTGGCATTTGTTCCAATAAGCGTATAGATAACAGGAATCGAAACAGGTTCTGTCATCAGCATTTCTTTTGCTTCTTGATAGGTTTTCGCTTTCTCAAAAACTTGTCGCAGCAAATGCGCAGGCGGCAGCCCTGAACTTTCGTGAACGGATCCACGATTGCGGATCCAATCGATCAAAATCCCAGTCTTGTGTCGTCTCATCGGTGCTTGATTTAATGCCGCTGAAAAACGAGTCGGTGCAGAGGCTTGAAAAACGCCACTGATTCCTGGCCAGGTCACATTGTAAAAATCACCAACTGCGCCCTTTTGATGAGCAATCACGATATTTTCACCTAAGGCCGGAAAAGGCCAGTCCAGAACGCGAATCATCCTAACGCCTGTGCCGTCGGTGTAAACACCGCTTGTGCATCCCCATTCGTAACACATGTTCAAGGAATAAATGCCCTTGATTTTCAGGCGTCTAGCATATTCATCGATTTCAGCAAGATAGGGGTTCTTTGTCTTCACAAGCCAATGCCGCGAGAGATAATCCCCGATCGGAAAAGCCACAGTGCTCATCATTCTTGAGATCAGTCCAAAAGTATTTTTACTGCCTTCAATAAGCTGCAAAGCTTTTTCAGAATAATGAGTCAGCAAATCAACAAGAGACTTATCTCTAATGTCATGTAGGGGAATTTGAATCACCTGAGAACCTCTATCTTTGGGTTAAAACAAATGATACCAAAAATCCCCTTCATTGAAAATAGTTTAAACAACTGGAAAATGAGTTATATCAATTATCTCTTACGTTCACACCAAACACATAAAAACCACTGAAAGCCATGACACCTGCGCTAAGACCTACTGCTATACCCATTTCACACACCGGCAAATTTTCTACTTGGTCTGCCCATTTTGATATTCTTGCAGAAAGCTCTAGTTGCTTCGGTGCATTGTTCCCCATTTGACTTTTGCGTACAGCATCCGCACCTTGGCGTAGATTGCTATATCCACGAAGTGCTGTCTCAGCTTTAAAAAACTGTGGCGCAACCGCTCCTAATTTCTGTGTATGTTTAAAAAATGACATGATGAATCTCCTCTAATTGTTGTCAGACTTAACATATAACAAATTTAAAAAGAACATTCAATGAACATATTAAAAGAGCCCCTCAAGGCTCTTTTTTATCTGCAAAATCCTCTCTTATGGACGGCGTAAGAGGGCAAGACCGGCCAAAGAAAGACCTAGTAATCCTACAAGGCCAGGCTCAGGAACGTCATTACCATTCCCACTATCATCTCCACCGCCATCATCTCCGCCTCCGTCATCGCCACCACCTGTGTTACAA
>JAGPBS010000085.1 GCA_018063245.1 Alphaproteobacteria bacterium
GGATAACTATGGACTGATGCTTGTTGATAGCTCTCTGATCTATTCCGTTGTTGACGTTTTGTTGGGTGGACGGAAGGGATCTTCAGTTCTGCGTGTTGAAGGGCGCCCTTATACAACGATTGAGCGTAATTTGGTTGAGAAAATGTTGCATGTCATGATGAATGATATGTCTGCAGCCTTTGATCCTTTGTCACCAGTGACTTTCCGGTTTGATCGATTGGAAACAAATCCAAAATTTGCAACGATAGGACGTCCTGGAAATGCAGCTGTTTTGATTCGCTTGCGTGTTGATATGGATGATAGAGGCGGTCGTGTTGAAATTGTGATTCCTTACGCAACCCTTGAGCCTATTCGTGAACTCTTGCTCCAAATGTTTATGGGGGAGAAGTTTGGTCGAGACTCTATTTGGGAGACCCACTTGGCAAAACAATTATGGATGACTCATGTGCCATTAAAAGCAGTTTTGGATGAGATGACCTTTTCACTCAATGAAGTGATTCATTGGCAAGTCGGTAGCCAGATTGTTTTAAATTGCGGTGCGAAGGATCCTGTTGAGCTCCGTTGTGGAGATGTTCCATTATTCGATGGAAAGTTAGGGAGATGCGCAGGCAATATCGCTGTTTGTATAGATCGTAAAGTTAAACGACAAGAAATGCCTTAAGGAGAAGGTGATGGAATATTTTGATCTCTATTTTAATTTGCTCTTTATCATCTTGCTCTCTTGCATGATTTTTTATTCGATTCGTTTGAATAAACAATTAAAAGCTTTTGCGGAATCACGTGATGATTTTCAGACCATGATGAAAGATTTAAATAATACATTTGGGGAAGCGGATAGCAATATAAAAGGGTTTCAGAACCTGACATCCGATTCGCACCGTGAATTAGATGAGAAAATCTCTCTTGCGATCTCTCTTGCGGATGAATTGAAATTCATGATCGAGTCAGCAGATCATATTGCGACAAGATTAGAGCATGCTTCTGAGAATAATACAAAAAATAGAGGTGCTGCGCCTGTCTCGCCTTCTGGGCCATCTTCTCCTGTGCCAGAACAATATGCGCCTGAAGTTGACTATTATAAATCATCAAATCCTGCAAGTACTGCGGCCAGAAGAGAAGCAGCAATGTCTTATCAGTCACGTTCAAATGCCAATATGGCTTTCAGAGACCGTGCGCCAGTTGGATCTGCTGGTGTTCAGTCTAAGGTTGAAAAAGATATTCTTAATGTTATGAAAGTAAAGGCTAGATAAGTATGCTGAGACCTGCACGCGTTCGTATTCTTCCTATTTTGATTTTTATTGCGGTCCTTTTCTTGGGTTTCCGGATTAATCATTTTATTGCAGTGCTTTCAGGGGCTGTGAATCCAGATATGTTTTTACAAAAGGCAGATGCGGCTGATCCAAAAGCAGAAAAGCCAGCAGCTGAGCCAAAGGCTGAAAATACACCAGCTGAGCCAAAAACAGAGGCAACTGCAGCCAAAGAGACGAAAACAGAAGCAGCTGGTGAAAAGGCGCCTGCAGAGGCAAAGCCTGAAGGAGCAGAACATGCTGCAGCTGAAGGCGGTAAGGAAGGCAAAGCAGAGAAAAAAACTCCAGAGCAAGAGCTGGAAGAATTAAAAATCAAGCCTAAGATATATGAGACTCAACCAGATGATTTGGCTGCAGCTGATCGAAAAATTATAGAAGAGTTAGGCATTTTAAAAACTGAAATTCAGGATAAGAAACAGGCGTTAGATGAGCGTGAGGTGCTTTTGCAAGTGACCGAAAAACGTGTTGATGAGAAAATTTCTGAACTCCAAGCCTTGAAGAATCAAATTGAGACAATATTAGGTAAGCTTGATCAAGAACAAAAAGAAAAGATCTTAAGTTTGGTTAAAATTTACGAAGCCATGAAACCAAAGGATGCAGCTCGGATTTTTGATAATTTAGAGATGGACGTTCTGATTGAAGTAGCCGATCACATGAAAGAAGCTAGGTTAGCACCAATTATGGCAAAGATGAATGATGGAAAAGCAAAGTCTTTAACGCGTCTCATGGCAGAGAGAAAGAAATTTTCAGGATAATCATGTTATGTATTATAAATTTTTACGAGTTGATAATCTTCAATGATTTACAATGAAGAATACCTAAAATTTGTGAGCAAAATTGGAGATTGTGTCACGTAAGCTGGAAAATTGGAAAGGGGGCGTAAATGGTTAATTTAAATATGAACATACTGATTGTTGATGATTATAAAACGATGTTGCGCATTATTAGGAACCTTCTGAAACAAATTGGCTTTGATCATGTAGACGAGGCTTCTGATGGGAGCGCAGCACTTAAATCGCTGAGAGAAAAAGATTATGGATTGATTATTTCTGACTGGAACATGGAACCAATGACAGGACTTGAGTTGCTCAAAGAAGTGAGAGCAGATACAAAATTGAAAGAAACACCATTCATTATGATTACAGCCGAAAGCAAGTCTGAAAATGTCATTGCAGCAAAGCAAGCCGGTGTTAATAATTATATTGTGAAGCCGTTTAATGCTGAAACACTGAAGACAAAACTGCAAAGTGTTTTAGGTAAGTTTTAATCACGTAGTTGGCACAGGATGAATGAATGAAATTTCAGGAAAACACAGAGGCTTCACAATCGATTGATTTGGACGTAGATCTCGAGACATTATTTGCTGAGTCTCCTTTGTCAAAAGATGAATTGAAAGCATTGGTTCATAATATTATCCAGAGTTTTAAAAATGAAAATACGCATCAAAAAGATTTGAGGCTTTATGCCGAGCTTGAAATGCTTTCAAAGTTTATCCAGAATGCAAAAAAAGAGTTATCATCCATTCATCCAGAAGAAATAAGTTCTAATCACATTCCAACCGCTTATGATGAGCTTGATGAAGTGATTGGTGCAACTGAACGTGCAACAGGTGAAATTCTGGAATCATGTGAGAAAATTCAAGAAGTGTCAGCGCAGTTTGATGCTGAAGCCCAAGCATTGGTTGTAAATGAAGTGACAAAAATTTTTGAGGCCTGTAACTTCCAAGATTTAACGGGGCAACGCATCTCTAAAGTCGTGAAAACACTTATTCGGATAGATAATAAAATCAATGGAATGCTTTTAGCATTTGGTGATGACACTGCAAATATAGATAAAGCTAAATTGGCAAAAGATTTAGAAAAAACGGATAGAGAAAGAGATTTATTACTTCATGGCCCTCAGTTGACAAAGGATGCAATTGCGCAAGATGATGTTGATCGTTTGTTTGACGAGAGGATTTAAGCAGTGTTTTTGTGTTAGGTGTTTTCGTGAGTGATGTAGATGATTATTTGCCCGGTCAAAAAGAGAACGGGCCTAAAAAACAAGAGCTTCTATTTTTAGCATTAATGGTCTTGTTGCTTGCTTTTTTTATTGTTTTGCAATCAATGTCTGTTCCCCAGCTTGACAAACAAGAAAAAGCTTTGAAAAGCATTGAGCAGACCTTTCAATATGATGATGAGCTTATCTTAATCCACGGTGATAATGTCTCTAGCCAACAAGATGATAAAATAGGATTTCCTGATCAAATCAAAGACATTGGCGATCTCTTTGAAACAAAGATGCAGCTTGTGAAAGTGACAAAGGCATCGCAAGGGAACGTTATGATGGTTGAACTTCCGATAGATGAGCTTTTTGATCATAATTCAGATCATCTTTTGCCAATTAGTCAGCCTATATTGAATCGAGTGGCTAATGCGCTTCGAGTGCAGAGAAGTGATGGTTTTTATAAGATGGATTTTTATTTGATGAGACCTTTACGCAAGGAATATACAACAGAGCAGCGCCAATTAGATATAGCAAGAGCTGGTAAAATCGCGCTTTATATGACCAATCTCAATGTTGATTCATCGAGAATAGGAATTGGTATCCAGATCGGTGA
>JAGPBS010000086.1 GCA_018063245.1 Alphaproteobacteria bacterium
CTCTTGCCCCGTATTATCAAAGCGAATCGCGAAGAAATTTTTGATCCCGCCATTTATCTTGAAATGGGTGAGATCGGGTTTCTTGGTTCAACCCTCTCTGGCTATGGCTGCGCTGACACAAGTTATGTTGCCTATGGCCTTATTGCACGCGAAGTTGAGCGCATTGATTCAAGTTATCGTTCTGCTCTTTCTGTGCAATCAAGTCTTGTTATGTACCCCATTCACTCATATGCATCAGAAACACTCAAAGAAGAACTCCTTCCAAAGCTCCAAAAGGGAGAGATGATCGGGTGCTTTGGCCTCACTGAACCTGATGGTGGCTCAGATCCTTCTTCAATGAAAACACATGCTAAAAAAGTCAAAGGCGGCTACATCCTCAATGGTTCTAAAACCTGGATCACAAACAGTCCGATTGCACATATATTTGTTGTCTGGGCAAAGGATGAGGATGATATCATTCAAGGCTTTGTGCTTTTAAAAGGGATGGAAGGACTCTCTGCCCCTGCGATTAAAGGCAAATTTTCTCTCAGAGCTTCAATCACCGGTGAGATTGTCATGCAAGATGTCTTCGTGCCTGAAGAAAATAAGCTCAATGTATCTGGTCTCAAAGGCCCCTTCTCCTGTCTCAACAAAGCCCGTTATGGTATTGCCTGGGGTGTTCTTGGCGCAGCCGAATCTTGCTGGCATCTCTCTCGCGATTACGCGCTTGATCGTCATTTATTTGGCCGGCCACTTGCCGCAACTCAGCTTGTCCAAAAAAAGCTGGCCGATATGCAAACTGAAATTACCCTGGGGCTTCATTCTGTTCTGCAATTGGGAAGACTGATGGATAAAGGCAAAGCCGCACCAGAAGCAATTAGTCTTCTTAAACGCAACAATGCTGGCAAAGCCCTTGAGATTGCAAGACAAGCCCGTGATATCCATGGCGGCAATGGCATTGCAGATGAGTACCACATCATTCGTCACATGACAAATCTAGAAGCTGTGAATACCTATGAAGGAACGCATGACATTCACGCCCTCATCTTGGGCCGTGCTCAAACAGGTCTTGCTGCTTTTTAAGGGAAAAGGTTTGAACCTTAGGAAACATGTTTGAGATTTGTGAGCAGTTGTTCCCAAGTGCGTCACTCAGAGCCCTCCTGTTAGGAGGGCGTGGAGTCTCAACAAACTTTCAATACACACTGATTTTATTTTCTAAATTACCACTTGAAAAACATACACCGAGATTAATATGAAACAACCCGCAGTCTATATTGTAACAAATAAATTCAAAAATGTTTTCTATACAGGAGTCACCTCCGACTTATCAAGACGTCAATATGAACATGAAAACAAAATCAAAAAGTCGTTTACGTCTAAGTACAACTGCCATGTATTGATCTATTATGAAAGACACGAGACGATGGAATCAGCAATATCTAGAGAAAAGAAGATAAAAGGCATGTCTCGTACCAAAAAATTAAATCTGATTGAAACACTGAACCCGAAAAGGCAGGACCTCTTACAAGACCTAATCTAGCAAAACCTCTTACTGCAGTACTCCATTGAAAAATCGCAGAGACTCCACGGGCCCGAAGGCGGGCCCTCTGAGTGACGAAAGTTGAGAGTCTCTCGTTTAAAACAAAATTAAACCCTAGTGTGACTATCTAACATCTAATCCCACCCCAACACATGCCTCTTGTCTTTTCAGGTGAAACAAAATATAATATCTGAACCTTAAGGAGGCTTAAATGAATTTCATTGAAAAGATCATACTCTTCATGACTAAGTTGCATGTGAATACTTTTACCTTTCGCTATGGGCGTTATGTGGGAGAAGATCAATTCGGGAATCGTTATTTCGAAGAAAAAAACCCCAGAAACCCAGCTGCTCCAAGAAGATGGGCTCTCTACAAGGGCGAACAGGAAGCAACAAAAATTCCACCGGAATGGGATGGTTGGCTGCATCACATGATCGATGAACCTCTTTCTCCACACGCAACTGAAACCAAACCTTGGATTAAACCTCACCAAGAAAATTTAACAGGAAGCTTTGATGCCTATCGTCCTGAAGGCCATTTCTTAAAAGGCGGCAAACGCCAAAAGGCCACAGGAGATTATAATGCTTGGCGCCCTACATCATAATTGAGACTCAAAATAGGATTACCACTCAATGCAAAAAAATATTGTTGAAATACTTCTCGGCGCACTCGTTCTGATTATTGCAGGCGTCTTTTTCGTTTTTGCTTATAAAAGCTCAAATCTCAGACCTGTTCAAGGCTATGACATCACAGCAGATTTCACACGCATTGATGGTCTTAAAGTCGGTAACGATGTCAAAATCAGCGGCGTTAAAGTTGGCTCAGTCATCAGCCAAAATTTAAATTCAGACAATTACCTTGCAACGATCACCTTATCGATCGATCCAAAAATCAAATTGCCAGTTGACACAATTGCCTCAATCAATAGTGAAAGTCTTTTTGGTGGTAAATATGTCTCACTAGAACCAGGGGCGGATGAAACCTTCATCGCACCAAAAGGGAAAATTGAATATACGCAATCAACACCTGGCCTTGAACAGCTTTTAGGACAAGTCATTTTTAATATGCAATCTAAAGGCAACGACAAAGACGAAGCCAAACAAGACAACAACTCTAATTCCCCTAAAAACTAAGCTAGCAAAGCTCACTTATATGTTTAAACCGATTACACTTATATTGATCTCATGCCTACTTTTCACTTCGCACATAAATGCTGTACAAGCGCAACATGTGCTTGATGGCACCGATGACAATGATGCGCTCAATCTTGATGAACATCAAATGCATCCCGAACCCATAATTGTTCTGCAAGGGCTTGATAAAATCACAGCACGTACATCAAAATTTGCTTTTCGTGTTGGCGAAACAGTTGACTTTGGATCTCTTAAAATTACAGCTCATTCCTGCCAAGTTTCTGATCCGATGGATCCACCTGAATCAGCTGCTCTGCTTGAAATTCAAGAACAGAAAAAAAATCAGCTTCCTAAAAGTATTTTTCAAGGTTGGATGTTTGCCTCATCCCCTGCGCTTTCTTCTCTCGAGCATCCGATCTATGACATTTGGGTGATTGATTGCAAAAGCGATACTAAACATTCCTCTTCTGTTGGCTCATAAAAATGAACCTCTGTTTTAAGAGCCTCTGTTAGCATCTCGTGATATTCTGTTCTGCTAATTTCTCTCGCACCAAATTGACGCAAATGGTCTGTTACAAATTGAGTATCTAACAATTTAAAGCCCGTTTTCTGAAGGCGCGCAACCAAATGCGCTAAGGCAATTTTACTCGTATCTGTTCTGAGAGAAAACATGCTCTCTCCAAAATAAGCACCAGCGATCATCACGCCATAAAGCCCGCCGACAAGCTCATTTTTTTGCTTATCCCAAACTTCAAGAGAATGAGAAAAGCCCAAGCGAAACAATGTTAAATAAAGCGCTTTAATTTTGGGACTAATCCACGTTTGCTCACGCCCAGGACGCTCTTGCGCACAAAGGGCCAAAACTTGTTCAAAGGCTGTATTGTGGCGTATTTCATAGGGATGATGCCTTAATGTCTTTCGAAATCGATGAGAGAGATGAAATTGATCCAGCGGAATAACACCTCGATTATCGGGATCAACCCAAAATATGTCTTTACTATCAGCACTTTCCGACATCGGAAAAATACCAGCCCGGTAGGCCTTAATCACCAATTCCACAAGCGACATATCAATGGTTGGATAATCATCAATCAGTTGCAAAGCTTTCCTCCGAATGTATCTATTACTCCGACAGTGTAACATAGTCGAATTTTGAATATCAAGCCGCGTATTTAACTAAAGGGGCTTCGAACAAAGCAGAGATAACTTTAGGTGATTTTTGAAGAGTTTTCATCTCTGTATATACTG
>JAGPBS010000087.1 GCA_018063245.1 Alphaproteobacteria bacterium
TTCCTGGGAGGCTATCCTTAATTGCTTCCCATTGGTCATCCCTTAAATCATACAACTTTCAACTCCTTTTCTTATTATTAGAAGTTCAGTATATCATAAAAAAAATTAAATGTCGACACTACCTAGAAATTGGACGAATGAAAATGCACTTTGATCATCTGGAAAATTGGGAACATATTGCTCAAAGTGCATAAGCGCTCTTTGTAAGTCTTTTGGCAGATGAACACCTTCATGATAGAGGCTCCCTAGATTATAATGAGCATTAGGGTGACCTAATTTTGCGGCAGCTTCATAACATCGAACAGCTTCTTGAGGGTTTTTTTCAACTTCGACGCCTCTGATATAATGATAACCCACTGTTGTCAGTGCGCGTGAGGATCCTTTATCAGCAGCTCTCTTTGCGTAATCAAAAGCTACTCTTAGATTCTTTTCAACGAATATGCCTTCTTGATACCAGTAATTCAGATTATGGAGAGCCTCTAGGTCTCCATTTTGCACAGCAAGCTGATAATATTTAAAAGCCTTTGCTAAGTTTTGAGGGATACCTAAACCATGCTCATATAAATAACCCAGATTGTTTTGTGCAGCAGCGTGGTTTCGTTTTGCGGCTATTTTGTAATATGTGAGTGCTTTTGGGTAGTTTTGTTTTACTAAAGTGCCGGTGTCATAATATAGAGCTAATTCAGCAATTGCTTTTGTGAAATCGCCTTTTGCGGCTAGTTTAAGATGTTTGATAGCTGCTTCTGGATCATTGTTGAGAAATTCAAACCGACCGAGTGTGTAGTGAATAATGGCGCAGAGAGCCTGGCCAACATGAGGGGATTCACAGAGATCTTTCAAAAGCGCTAGTGCCTTTGGGATATTGGTTTCATGGGCTAATTTTTGATGCTCATCAGCGTCGATTAAATCATCCGCAGATACCAAAAGAGAATAGGCATCGAGACAGTCTTTCCATCCCTGATCTTTGAGCTGCTGAGGCAAAGCATCGCGCTCTGCGGGTTTCAGATAGACAACGAATTTGTCAAAAATTGACTCGGTTTGGGCTTGAAGAGATTGAGGAGAGACCTCAAGAGTGCTCATCGTTACTCTATTGATCACAAATGGATTGCCTCGTTCGATATCATAAAGATAGAATTTAAGCTGCTGTTCTGGTAAGGGTGATTGAGAATCGATTGCTTGTGTCGCTAATGTCATAATAAATACCATTTAAATAAATTTAATGTATAATGTAGTAGAAAGTATGTTTTGTCAATTGATTTTTAAATATTGCGTGCAAAATGAGAGGTGAGCAGTTGTCTGAGATCAGCAAGAGCGCCTTTATCAACATCTGTTTTACCGCCGTGTGGTGCATGGCCGCCTGTTGTGAGATCCCCGATTTTCAGAATGAGCATCCCGCCAGTTCTGCTTCCTTGGCGCGTTTCACCATTGTATTTTTTTGCTAGATGCTCAATGAGCTTATTGACATCAGTGATTGTCATATCATCTTTGTCAAAAAGAGCCTGCATGAGTTTTCGCACCTGACCATCGCAATTCTTGAGATAAAAATGACGCATTGTCGTTTCACGTTTTTTGAGGTCTGTTAAGACTTTTTGGATATGAGCCTTATAATCTTCAAAGTTGTCAGTTTTTGGAGCTTGAGGTTTTTTTGGCGCTTTTTTTGGTTTTTGTGGAGCAGGCATAGGATTCAGATTTGAATTTATAGGAGCTGAAGGTTCTGCTTTTACCTGAGCTTGTGGTGTTGGCACGAATTTTATCGAGACAGCTGGAGAGTAGGTATTCTGTTTTTTTGTGGATGCTGTTCGTTGTCTTAAGGTTGATTTTTTTGCTGGTAGTTTGAGGTCTTTTAAGTATGATTCTGCAATTTCTGCTTCATTGGATGCATTGTTCTCAGGGTTAAAATAATAGACGCGCTCCATGAGTCTTGAGAGCTGATAAATGAAATCTCTGAGTGTATCTTCTGGCAGTAGATCCCAAGCTCTGTCGAGATCAGTGAAGAGGAGGTCGTATATCTCTTTGATTTTTTGCACATCCATATTCTGTGCATTTTCATAGGTGGCAAAGGGCAAGAAAGGGCCTTTGATGAGATATAGGTGAGCCTGTATGTATAAAGGCAGTTTGTGTGCAGGAAGTGCTCGTGAGCTATTTAAAAATTCATTGCGTGAATAGCCGGTCCTAGGAAAATTGCTAATTCTGATGGGGTTAGAGTAAGAGGTTTGCTCTCCTTCATAATGCATTTTAAAATAACGAATTGCCTCTGGTAGGTCTTGAGGGATTTCACCGTTAGAGCGGTATAATAAGGCGCCAACCATGTATTGTGCGGGTTTATGATCTTCATCTGCAGCTCTTTTATACAAGGAGAAAGCCTCAGGGATATTTTTGGGGATGCCCATCCCATAAAAGTGGAGCTGTGCATAATTATAAAAAGCATCAGGGTGATCATGGGCTATTGCTCTTTTATAAAGTTCAATCGCTCTGTCTAGATCTTTTTCAACGCCGATACCAGTTTCATAACAAAAGCCCAGGTTATTGATAAATCGAGGATCATCTTTAGCAGCACCAATTGTATAGAGAGCAACTGCTTTTTCATAATTAACTTCAGTGCCGATGCCGTAGTGATAGCAATTGCTCAATAAGACCATACTCTCGATATTGAAACGTTGCGCTGCCAGCTCTAGATAGGGAATTGCTTCATGCGGCCGATTGTGATTGATGTAAAATTGACCAAGGTTGTGTTGCGCTGTGGTATAGCCCTGTGTCGCTGAGAGTTTATAGAGCTGTTCAATTTGATCAGGATCGATAGAAAGATCATCATTGGAATCATATAAGTAGCCGAGGTTGTCCTGACCCACCCTGTCTCCTTGGTCAGCCGCTCGTTTATTCCACTCCAAGGCATTAGCAAGATAGGCTCTATCCGTCATGCTCTTATATGAATAGATATAGCCTAATCGGCTTTGTGCAGGCGTGTATCCAGCTTTAGCAGCGATTTCAAAATGAGGAATTGCCATGTCAGGAAGGGATTCGTGCCAGTAATGATTTGCAAGGAAAAAATGTGACATTACTCCTTTTCTCAAAACAGCTAGGTGATGTGATATGGCTGCATCTTCCATATTTTTAGGTGTGCCTATTCCAGAGTCATAAAAATAGCCTAAATAGCTTTGACAAAGAGCTGTGACTTCTTCTGTTGAGTTGAGTTCTTCTGCAGAGATTTTCCAGTTTGTGAAGAAGGATGTTAAAAAGGTGAAGCAGGAGGGCTTTGTGGGATAAAGAATTGGGTGCTTTTTACGTAAGATAGAAAGGCTTTTTTCTAAGTTTTGTACTTTTGTCTCACGTTCATCAGCGGGGAAATCAGGAGGGCAATCCTCTTTCCCAAAAAGATAATAGTGAGCTTTTAAGAGTTTCGTCCAGCCCGTGCGCTTATAGATGTCTGGCAAAGCCTCGCGTTCTTTTTTAGAAACAAGAATAAAGAATCTTTCAAAAAGGGGCGTGTGATGGACAGTGAGGTTGCGAAGGGGAAATGTGTATTTTTTAGCGAAACGTGGATGCTCAAGGATAAAAGGAGTGAGATATTCAGGATCATACAGATAGGCAGTGATTGTTTGCTGAGGGTCTGCTGAAGGCTGAAGGCTAATGGCTGACATTGATATATCTCATAAAATGAATGGTTTTAAATGAATAGAATGAAATATAATAAAAATATATGAATATGTCAACAAAAAACCCTCATATGTCAAGGCAAAATAGAAATGTCCGCTTTAGAGCAAGATAGAAATGTCCGCTTTAGAGGATAAGTTATCCAAAAGTCCACAACCCGGCAGCGGAGCCTCCTACACTCAGGCTGCCAAGGGTTGTGGG
>JAGPBS010000088.1 GCA_018063245.1 Alphaproteobacteria bacterium
AAAGCTGTTCATGGCGTTGTTACAAAATCAGTCACAAGGATTTTACACAGCAAATATGGCCAAGCGGCAGTCAAAGCCGGCGGAGAGCTCGTTGATGCTGCAAGCAGCAAGGTTCAGAATTTATCGAAGCGTGTTGCGGATTCGAGTCTTGTCAAAGGCGCAGGGAAAAAGCTTGAGGATTGGAGTGTTTCAAAGGGCGGAAAAGGCATTGTTCAGCAGACTGAAAAGGGTGTTGACTTATCTCCGAGAGTTAAGCAGAATCATTGGAATGATGTTGATCATTTCACAGCTCATGGACAAACAAACAAGGTTTATAAACGTGATGATTTGATTGATTTGAATAGGGTTGATGAGATGGGACGCACTAATTTCCAGAGAATGCAGAAGGGATTAGCACCGAAAGGCCCTGATGGCGAGCCTATGAATTTGCACCATATGTTACAAACAAAAAATGGTCCAATTGCTGAAGTGACAGATACTTTTCATAAGGAGTATAAAAGAATAATACACATTAATCCATCATCAACTCCCTCTGGTATTTACAGACCTGAATTTGATAGATGGAGAAATCAATATTGGAAAGAAAGAGCTCGTGAGTTCTCAGATCAATTGAAAGGAATACCAGAATGAGTACAAAAATCTTACAACATGCAATTGATCTGATGTATGCAAATTTTCTTGAAGATGATATCGATTTTGTAGGACCGCTTTCTATACAAACTATTGATTCAGCAGAGAAAATTCTTGAAGTTAAATTTCCGGAGTCTTATAAAGCTTTTTTATTAATCTTAGGTTGTGGAAACTTTAGTTACAAAGAATTTAATGGATTGGTCCGCGATGAGATTTTCTCTAATACAAATTTGGGAGCTGCAGGTTCTTTGAACATAGTGTGGCATCAATTAAAGAATAGAGCAGAATATAATCTGCCCTTACAAATTATTCAAATTTATCATTTAGGTGATGGCTCATATTATGCTCTCGATCTTTCACAAATGAACGCTGAAGGTGAATGTCCTGTCGTATATTGGCCTTTAGATGGCTATGAAGCGACTCCTAAACTTGAAATTGTTGCAAAAGATTTTGGCGAATTTTTTTTGAATATGGTTCTTGAAGAGATTAAGAATCAAAAGAGAAAGGATGGTGCATAGTTTCGTAGAAGCAATCTCCAGCAAAGAGGCTTGTGATTTTTCGTAAATAGCAACCAATGCTGCGGGCAATGCAGCAGAGAATAACTTTGTTCCGGTTCTTGTCGCGGGCGCTGTTATTGCCATGCAAATTGCAACCGCTATTGATGTTGCAACCAATTGCTATGAGTTCAAAGTGGCGATGGATAAGGGCGATGTCGATGGAGCTATTGCAGCCGGCGTTGCGATTGGCATGGCAGCTGTTCCAGGACAAAAGCTCATCCCTGCGCCTTTACGAAAAGCTGTTCATGGCGTTGTCACAAAATCAGTCACAAAGATTTTACACAGCAAATATGGCCAAGCTGCCGTCAAAGCCGGCGGAGAACTTGTTGATGCTGCAAGTGGTAAGGTTCAGAGTTTGACTCAGAAGGCAGCCAATTCCAAAGCTGGACAATTTGTTCAAAAGAAGATCGGTGACAGAGCTGTTAAACAAGCTGAACAGAGCATTGAACATAAAGTAATTAAGGAAACTCCTATAGTGAATCGTGGTAAAGATGGTAAAATCAAAAGCATTGACGATACTCAGATTCATCACATTGTTCCACAAGAATTGAAAGATCACACATTACTGAAGGAAGTTGGTTTTGATTTTGATCAGCGCAAAAATTTAATGTTTTTACCAACTAAAAAAGGTTCTTCAACACTAAATGTGCAAAGATCTATTCATGAAGGACGTCATATGCGTGAAGTAAAGGAAGGAATTTTAGAATCATTAGACGGTATTTCTATGAAGAGAACCTTGTATGGATGGTCAAACGAGCAAACACTTCATGCAATTCAGAAAGAAATAATCACTCCACAAAGATACCTTCTAAAAATAGGTAAGTTGCCTTTAAATAAAGTCCATCAGCCTCAAGCTGCTGAAGAGTTTAACAGATTAATGATGTTAAGACAATTAAATAAAAAATAAAGAGGATAGTAATGACAAATAAAAATGAAAAAAATATTGAACCGCTATTCATTTATGATAAAGGTGGACCTAATAAAAGGCATATTTTGAAATATAATGCGTTTGAAGCGCCAAAGTCTTTTAATATTTTTGATTTAAAAAGAAATCAAAAAATGGATGAAACAAAATATGACATTATCTTTGGCATTAAAACCCAACCAGATGATTTTACAAAGTATGATTTCTTGCGTTGTTATGATGGTTCGCCTCTTATTGTGCATCAAAGAGTTTTGGATGTATTGAAGTCAGAATGCCCTAATGATTTTCAGGCCTTTCCTGTTGTAATTAAAAATTTTGATAAGAAGGATCCATCTTTTGAGAATCATGATTATTATGCGATTAATGTTTTAAATGAGGTTGATTGTATTAATCGACAGAAATCCGACTTATTTTATAAGAGTGAGGAAGATTTAGCACATGATTGGTTTGAGATAAAACGTTTAGTATTTAATGAGCAAGGAATTGGTTCTAATTGTTTGGTGTTTTTGTACAGGACACGACGTTACCTTATCCATCCAGCACTCGCTGCAAAACTCAGAAAATGCAAGGGTGTTGAATTTAGGACCGCGGAACAAGAGTATCCAGGACACCCAACGCCCGGGGAATATATTAAATATCGATATGAAGAGGACACTGACAAAAGTTTAGAAGCTTTGAGGCAACTTATGATTTCTCTCTTTAATCCTGTTATTCTTAAAAGGTTCAGAGAAACTTACAAGCCTGATCAAGAAGAAGCTATGCTCAAAGGCATTGAGCTTCTTAAAGCCCGCTCTAAAATGTATGATGCTGAATGCGCAGAGCTGATTACCTTCATGGAATCAAAAAGGTAAGATCCCTCTTAAAATCTGAAGATAGACTACACAAACCTTACTGCTTGTGCGCAAAATGGTGCAGTGCGTCAGGGTGTTCAAACAGCAGCTGATGTTGCCTTCTCAGGTGAATCTCTTGGTGAGGCTCTCAAGCACAATGCGCCCATGGTCATGATTGATGCCGTTCAGGGCTATGTGGCACAGCGCATTGGTGAATGGCATCATGGTACTGAAGAGGAATTCATCGCTGCTCAAGATGAAAGACTTGAGCAATCAAATGGCGACATTGAGAGCATCATCTTCACAGCTCAAGAGACCTCTCTTCTCGATAGTATAACGCATAAGCTCATGCACTCAGTTTTAGGTGCAGGGATTGCAGCTATTCAACATGAGGATATCGCAGCAGGGGCTATTGCCGCTCCTTTAGGTGAGATGATCTCTGAGACATATGGCAAATATCAAAAAAGCCAAATCCAACAAGATTACAAAGATGGCAAGATCTCAGTGCGTGAGGTCTCAGAGCGACTCTCAAATGCAAAAGTGAGCGCAGTCGAAGTTGCTAAAGTCGGCACAGCTGTTGCAGCTCTTTTCACTGGCCGAGATGTGAATACAGCAACCAATGCTGCGGGCAATGCAGCAGAGAATAACTTTGTGCCAGTTCTTGTCGCGGGCGCTGTTATTGCCATGCAAATTGCAACCGTTGTTGATGTTGCAACCAATTGCTATGAATTCAAAGTAGCGATGGATAAGGGCGATGTCGATGGAGCCATTGCAGCCGGTGTTGCAGTTGGAATGGCTGCCGTTCCAGGACAAAAACTAATCCCTGCGCCTTTACGAAAAGCTGTTCATGGCGTTGTTACAAAATCAGTCACAAGGATTTTACACAGCAAATATGGCCAAGC
>JAGPBS010000089.1 GCA_018063245.1 Alphaproteobacteria bacterium
ATGTTTATGCTGTGATTCATTCGGACCCCTTTCATCTAAACTCTCGATAAGTTTAAAAGAAAATTCCTACTGAAAAGCGGACATTTCTATCTTGCTCAAACAGGACAATATCATTTTGCTCCTACATTTTCAAATATTCAGTTGCTTTGTGATTTGTTCTCTGCTAGCATTTGCCTATATGAATATGTAGGCAAATAAAATGAATGTCTTTAGCGCGCTTTAAATAAGCTTTTTTGTATCTGACTTTAAGATTCAGTACTTTACTAATTTCCCTTTGATATGGCTATTATAGAGGCCTTTTATAATGATCTATAAAATAAATAAAGTGAGTTTATCATGACTAAATCTATATCTTCTTTTCAATCCTTTTGGATTTTATTTTCATTGAGCGTGCTTGTATTCTTGATTAACGTCGATTATACAGCCGTGAATCTAGCCTTGGTCAGCATCGCTGCTGATATGGAAGCGCCGCTTAACACTGTTCAGTGGGTTTTAAGTGCCTATGTGCTTTCATGGGGTGCTTTTGTTGTTCTCGCCGGTAAAATGGCGGATATCTATGGGAAACGCCGCATTTTGCTTTATGGTGTTTGGATCTTTGTGATTGCATCTGCCATCATTGGTCTTTCTGCGGATCCGTATATTCTGATTGCGGGTCGTGTTCTTCAGGGTATTGGTGGTGCACTTTTTGTGCCTCCGATCTACTCATTGGTTTTCATGACAGCGCCTCCTGAAAAACAAGGTTTCGTGATTGGTGTTCTTGGGGGAGCTGCTGGCTTAGGTCTTGCAACAGGGCCAAGTTTTGGTGGTTTGATTCTGTCATATTTGGGCTGGGACTGGATCTTTTTTGTAAATATCCCATTGGGACTCATTGTAATTGCAGTCATTTTGCTGGTTGTTGATAAAGAGCCAAAATTGGTTTCTGAGAACAAAGTTGATCATGTAGGTGCTGGGCTTTTGGCAATTGGATTGGTTTTTTTGATGATCGCCTTTAATCAAGCAGAGGCTTGGGGTATTGATTCTGTCTATCTATATGTTCTCATGGCTTTTGGTTTTGGTGCGCTTTATCTTTTTGGAAAACAGCAACGCGGTAAGGCTGAACAAATGATTCCATTTTCATTCTTCAAGAACAAGACTTATCTTGGGTGTGTTGGTGGTGTTTTTGTTTTTGAGCTCATCTTTTCATCATTTATCGTATTGATGGGCCTATATCTTCAAAATATCCTTGATTATGATGCCAAAATTGCAGGCTATATTTTCTTGTCCATGACATTGAGCTTCGGGCTTTTCTCTCCTTTAGGGGGCAAGCTTGTTGATTTGGTTGATGGACGGATTCCTCTTGTCGGTGGCATGCTTTTGTTGTTTGCGGGCTTAAGCATAACGCTCTTCTTTGATGGATCGAGTTCTTTGACTCAAATTATCTCTGCTTTCCTTTTGGTCGGACTTGGATTTGGTCTTAGTTTGTCTCCGGTCAATGCAATCATGATGCAATCTGTGGATGAAAAGGATGTGAGTACAGCAGCAGGAATTTTTGCCATGTCTGCCTTGGTTGGATGTACAATCGGCGTTATTTTTGCAAGTAGTCTTTTAACTGGGCTTGCAAGAGGATTTTTGACCCAGTCATTAGTGAGTGCTGATTTTGTCTTGTCATCTGAGCAAACAAGAACTTTATTTACAGTTGCGACATCAGCAAGATATAGTCCTGAGCACCTTACAGGCTTTCCGCTTGAGATTTTACCGAAGGTTCTTCAGCTAATTGATGGCAGTTTCTTGCACGCAATGTCTTATGTTCAAATGGCTTCAATGGTATTAGCCTTATTAGGCGCTTTGGGATCTTACTATTTCATTCGTGTTAAACCAAAAAAACCAAAAGCTGCTTAAGTTTTTTGACGAGTTGTTAACGAAAGAGAAGGCGGTTATTCTCTTTCGTGAACTTGTCAATATGAAACTTTTCCCCAAAATGTGTGGATAAGTTTGTGGGTTTTTTGGGGGGAACTTACCGAAGGCACTATGAACTATGATCTTTTTGTGATTGCTGCAAAAAGAGGCGTCATAAGTGTCGCTGAGCATGTGCTTGAAAAGATGTGAGTTTTTTTATTACGTGAGTAAAAACAATAAGATATGTTATGTCGTTGTTTTTGATGGGGCAATCACATTTTTGAATGCCATAAATGTAGATAACTTTTTTTTCCTCTTTTTGATTATTTTTTTATAATCTTGAGATTTTTTTTGCATTAAATGCGCGTCATTTGTAAAGTAAAAATATTCTATCTATCTGTTTATATTGTTATTTTAATGTATACTCTTTGTGAGAGTGTGACATTTCTTGTAAGGGAATTATTAATATTTAGCGCTTATGATTAATCCTGTTTACAACCGGGTAAATTTCTGGTTAGAATAACGATATCTTTTGGCAGATGCTAAAGATTAAAAATAACAAATAACGAATGAGGGGAAAATGCGTCTCAAAATAGTAACATTATTAGCAACACTTTTCTTAGTGACTGCTTGTGGATATTCACCAGCCGATGAAGATGGTTCATGGGATGCTTGGTCAGGTGTTCAAGACTACTTAGCTGAAGGTGTTCCTTCAACAGTATACTTTGCTTTCGATAGCTCAGCTCTCGAATCAAGAGCAAAAGACGTTCTTGACAAACAAGCAAATTGGCTTAAAGGTAATGGCAAAGGTGTCATGATCGAAGGTCACTGTGACGAACGCGGAACACGTGAATACAACTTAGCTCTAGGTGAGCGTCGTGCAAATGCTGTGAAGCATTACCTAGCATCTAAAGGTGTTTCTGGTGGCCAACTTAGAACAATCAGCTACGGTGCAGAGCGCCCAAGACTTGCAGATTCTAACGAAAATGCATGGGAACAAAACCGTCGTGGCGTAACAATTACTGACTAATCAGTACTGTTATAACGATTTCGAAAACCCTTCCTGGTTACGCCAGGGAGGGTTTTTGTATTGGGGGACTATCGTTTCGTTCTAACCTAGCGGAAATGGATGGCGTAGGAAGAAGGCGGGTGTTGTATCCTTTTTTGTCATGCCCGCGACCTGTCGGCCGAAGCCTTGGCGTAGGGGGAAGACGGGAATGCTTCTATGAGAAATGTCAAATATATATTTTCATTTTTGATTGTTTTATAGCTTAAGGGAAAAATAAGTAAAGGTTTCCTTCCTCCGTCGGCTTCGACCTTGACTGATTTTTCCCTTAAG
>JAGPBS010000090.1 GCA_018063245.1 Alphaproteobacteria bacterium
CTGTATAATGTCTCAAGATTGAATGGGATTTGGTGATTATTTTGTTCAATCAGATAAGAGCTTGTTTTTTTCCACTGCACGGTTGTGTCATCAAACATCTGATTTTTGAAAAATAAGAGAGAATGATCTCCATTTTGATGAGGATAATAAACAATTTTGATTTGGATAGGTTGGTTATTCAGTGTTGCACATTGTGTTAGAATAGAAGCACCTTCAAAAGAAACAGGCCATTCTGATGCACAGGAAGTATCTACCAATGGAGATTTGAGAGCTAATTTTTGAGATGAAAACTGGCTGGTATCTTTGATTGATATTTGATCTATATGGTGTCCATAGAATCGGGCTGGTGTGATGAGGAGAAGTGTTAAGATTGTGGCAAAAATAAATTGTTTTGGTGTTGCTTCAATAACAACTCTTGGTTCCTTATGTGCATAAATTTCGAAATTATCTTTTTCTTCCTTTTTTGTATCTTCACGGAAAAGAAGACCGATACCAATCAGTAATGCAAGCACAAAAGCAAAGAAAAACCATCCATAGACAAGGTGGTCTACGCCGATTGCATATTCATTATCTGTCATATAGGCGATGAAAATGATACCAAAGGCACGGATACCATTGGCAATGATTGGAATAATAAAAGAAAGTGCGATAAAGAGAATACGTCTAAAGGTGCTTTTGTAGAAGAGATAGGCGAATAAAAATCCAAGGACAATTGTTGCAATCAAAAAGCGAAGCCCAGCACAGGCTTCAGCAACTTCAAAGTTTCCGTTTGGAACAGAGATAAAAACACCATCGTTATAATAAGGAATATTCACAAGCGTGAGGAATAGCAATGAAAACCAGGTTGTGATATTTTGAAGCATGGGGATGAAATATTCACCAAAAGGCACCAAAAACCACAAGAATGAAAAAGGAAAGAGAAAGGCCCAATAGAGCCTGTAACCTAGCATGGTTAGAATGATAACCTGAAAGAATGCAACGAGCATTAAATGCTCACCAATATTGATGCTTGCAATATGTGCCAGAACCCATCCAATTCCGATGAAAGGCGTTAAAATAAGAGCAGGCAGATATGGAATTGCAGGGATATTTTTGAAAATCTCTTTTTTATCCCATAATAGAAAGAGAACAATTGGTACCACAAAAAAACAATGTTTAAATGTTTCAGTATGCATCCAAACATTCAGAGCACTTTGTGTAGTCGGCAAATAGATCAGCGTTGTTGCAACGAAAAGAAAGCCAGTGAGTAAGATTGCCATCATAAAATGAGGAGCAAATGGTCTGTTGGGGTTGGTATTGTTATTTTCAGAAATAGGCTCTTGCATAGAATGATCCTTTAGACTAAAACATTTTCTTCATTCTACGGCGGAAATATTAAGTAATCATTTATATGTAACTATGCCCACAGATTTTTCTTTTGTTGAAAATGGCTTATATATTGACCTGTTAGATGAAATAAAAAAACCGTACAGGTGATGCTAAGGCCGGGAAGAATGGCTTGTAAAGGTTTATGTGCAAAAAGATATGCAGCATCACTCAGTAAATTTCCCCAACTCGGAATAGGTGGGTTGATCCCAATGCCAAAAAAGCTGAGCGTTGTTTCAAAAAGCATGAGTTGTGCAATTAAGAGATTTAAACTGACAAAATAGGTCTGAAGAGCGTTTGGAAGAAGGTGCTTCAGAATAATATGGACATTTGAAATCCCAAGTGCCTTGGCTGCAAAAATGTAGGGCTGATTTTTGATTTTTAAAAGAGCTCCTCGCATTGCGCGTGTGATTTGAATCCATCCAATAAAACTGAAAATAACGGAGATCTTAATGAGGTTAAAAAGTGGGAAATGAATCCATTCATTTGGGATACCAATTTTTCTGAGGTCAAGCATCATGAGAACTGCCATTAAAGGGAGCAGGGGGATGGCTGTTAATATGTCATTGATTCTGAGAATGATTCGATCAGTGGATTTTCCGTAATAAGCAGAGATTGTTGCCAGGAAAGTGCCAATGATAGAGCAACCCAAAGCTGTGATGATTGCAAAACCAATTGTAATTCCACCGCCTAGAATGTACTGGGTGAGGTAGTCACGTCCTAACTGATCAGTGCCTAAGGGATGTGTCCAGAAAGGATCCATGAAGATTTCAGATAGATGAACAGGTGATAGGCCATGAAATATTGAAATATAGAGGCTTCCGCATAAAAATAAGCCCAGCACCAATAGATTAAGTATTAAAACGATTTGCAGAGATTTTGGGAGGTTTTTCCATTTAGATAGCATGGTTTTTCTCCAAGGCCAAGTGATGGTACGGTAAGATGAAATGTTCTGTTATTGTGAGTAAAAAACTCGCAAAAAGAGCAGCTAGAATCATCATCAGAACCGAACTTGAAGCAAGTGGAATATCATTGTTCATAATACTATCCATGATAAGGCTTCCCATGCCTGGATAATCAAAGATAATCTCAATGACAAGTTGACCACTAAAGATCTGACCAAGTGTGATTGACATCATGCCCAGAAAAGGAAAGAGAGATGGCAATGTTGCATGATTCATGAGGATCTGTAAACGCCTCGCGCCTTTGGCTTTTGCTGTTTTGATGTAATTTTCGCGTAAGGTTGAATCGAGCTGTGTTTTGAAGTGATGAGTAAAAATGCCAATGTGTGTTAAAGCAAAAATCAAAATAGCAAAAAGACTGTTTATCTCAAAGGTGGAATTTAAAATCTGTGCTTCTGCACTGAATGTAATTGCTTTTAAATAGAGGCTTAAAAAGAGGATGCAGAGCCAAAAAGTAGGCACTGAGATTGAGAGTAATGTAAAGGCATTGATGATTTTTGATAAAAAAGATTCTCTGTGTAGAGCTGCTAAAATGGAAAGGCCATATGAACAAGAAAGCGTAACAGCAAGTCCGATCATGACAAGGAAAAAACTATTTTTAAGAGCAGGAAAAAGGATAGTTGCCACAGGTCTGTTAAACAGAAAAGACCAGCCAAAATCACCCTGTAG
>JAGPBS010000091.1 GCA_018063245.1 Alphaproteobacteria bacterium
CGTTGCGATATTAACAGCGAACACAGCTCCTTCAGGACCTTTGGATCAAATCACTGTGGGCACGGTAGTGGACAAGGCTCAAGGCATCGTCATGAAATCAGCCTTTGATGCTGGCATTCAAACAGCCATCATGGGCGGTAAATTTGGTGATCATATCACCCATAATATCCAAACGGCAGGAGTTAATGCCATTGCAGATCAAGTTATCCATGAGGTTGGTCAATTAAAACATGAATCTGATAAAGCGATTGAAGTAGAAAAAATTCACCCGAATTTAAAAGATTTAACAACCGATACAATCAAAATAAACTCAGCTGTTCATATGGCAATGCATGCGGGTACTGGTGCTTTAACAGCAGCGGCATTGAAGAAAGACCCTGCTATTGGTGCTTTTGCAGCAATGATTGGAGAGCTTGTTGCAGAACAGCATCTCAATTCAGCTGATCCAAGAACCATGACAGAAGCAGAGCGTGACCAGTACGCACAGGCAGCCGTTGATTATGGTAAAATGGCAGGAGCTTTAACAGCCTTTTTTATCACAGAAGGCCGTGAAGATATTAGCTATGCCGCTGATATCGCAGAAAGATCTGCCAAGTATAATACGATTGCTGATCAGAAACTTGTTGAATATCGTAATAAGCTAAAAGAAGCTGCTGGTAAAAAACTTGTTGAAGCTGGCTATATGACTCAAGCTCATCTTGATGAGCATTATGCAGATTTATCATTGGGCGATATGGCTGATATCTATACGAAGCAAAAGACAGTCTTTCGTTTAGAGACAGTCAGTGATGTTGAGAACTTAACAGGAGACTTAAAGAAAAAAGTCATTGCAGAGCTAGAGCGAATAGCTGGTGCAAAGCTTGCTTATGAAGCTGGTGATGATTCTCTTGGAACATCAGCGCGTTATGCTGCTGGTAAAAGCCTGGAGTGGCTTGTTAAGGAAGCAAAAGCCGTCGCACAAGCAAGTCAAGAGATCCACGCCCGGACGAATGATGTTCTGATCGATCCGAATGCCGGCCTCACACGCCAAGACTGGGAAAGACTCAAACGTCAAGATCGTTTTGATTATATGAACGATTTTGGCTCAGTTCTGCTTGGAAACTATGAAGAGAGTGCTGAGTACCGCAACCTTGCTTTGGGTTCAGGTGCCGTGAAGGTTGCAAAGGACGCAGCAAGTGTTGGCTGGAGTGCTTTGAAATGGACAGGACGCTCAACAGGAGAAGTTATAGGCGCCTTCCTCGGAATGGGCAGTGACAGAGCCATTGCCAATGGCCGTGCTGCAGGTGATTTTTTACCGGACATCGTTGTCTTAGTTGGAACAGGAGGCCTATCAAGTGCTGGTAGAGCCACAGTTCAAGGCGGCGTTGCAATCGCAAATGGCATTGAGAAAGCAGCCGTATTTACAAAGAACATGGTTCAGACCGCTGGAACGATGACCAGAGGCGGAGAACTCGCTTATGCTGGTGCGGGAGTTGGTTCAAGCACGAGTAAAGTTGGCGCCGCTGTTCGAGGTGCAGAGATGGGTAATCTTGCACGCGAGGGTGTTTCTGGTGCAAGAGAAGCCGCAGCTGGCATCAGTGAAAAATCTGTTGCCAAGGACATGAGTCCTAGGGTAAAAAATGTAGAGAGTGGGGCAAGTTCAAGAATTGGATTTAAGGGGCGAGATTATGTCCGCGACATGGAAAATCGTTCTGGAGTACCAATTAATTCTCAGCAAAGAGGACTTTTGAAAGAAGCTCTTCAAGGGAAAGATTTTAAAAAGTTGAGCCCTGAGGCTAAGAAAATGCATGGTGAAGAATATAGAAATGTAAAAAAGGATGTTATCCAAACTTGGGAAAAAGAAACTGGGAATAAATGGCCTACTTATCAAGAAAATTATTATGGGAAGAGTGGGAATGTTGTTGCTAAAAAAGGCGCACCTTACCAAGCGCATCATATCATTCCACAAAATGTTGGTGGACCTAATGAGTGGTGGAATTTTCACCCACTAGAATTTAAAGATCACCAACAATGGATTCATACTAACCAAAGTCCTTTAACTGATATCATGAGGAGTGTTAAATGAGTACTGAAAAATATCCTTATTTAAAAAAATATATAGATAGTAATGTAGATGAGTTTGATAATTATTTTGAGAAAGTAACCCTTCAAGAAATTATTGACGCTGAAACAGCATTAAATTTGAAATTTCCGTCTGAACTAAAAGAGTTTTATTTAGAGATTGGTTGTGGATTTATTGTCAGGCCTCATAATCCACCTAAAGACTATCGGTTTTTTGGTACAAATCGTATCAATGCTCCTAACTTAATTGTGCAAATGTTTGAAGAAGGGCCTGAAAGTGGTTTAGTGTCACAGGATTTTCTAGATGATATGGAGCCAGGCGATCTTCCCTTTTTTGAAATTAGTGATTCATCAAGTTTTATGGTTATGAAAACGCAAAGCGATAATCCTAATGCTGTTTGGTATATGGGTTATAAAAAAATTGAAGATTCATTGGAGCAGTTTATTTGGAATTTGTATTACAAAGATCCTGATTATTATTCAGAAGATTGGTGAAATCTTATAAGTACTTATGCTCTGAAAGTATATTCTCATAAATTGAAGATCGGAAAGATCAAAGAATCAATTGCTTAGAGTATTTTCTTGTAAGCCGTCTCTCGAGCAGCTTTTTTGTCTCTTGCTCTCTTCCGGTGCATGATGTCCATTCCAAAGAAATGCATGCCAAAAGCAAGGGTAGCTGGGGCCGTAAGAGCAAACAAGACTCAGAGCACCATAGCGATCGAGTGAATCGCAACAGTTACGAGTCTGAAACAGGATCTGTCTCCTTTGTCTCCAAAAATGATGCAACAATGGTTGCTCCTAAAGTAAGAGCTGCAGAAGACTTTGAGTTAGTCTCAACAGAAGGCATAGCAAGCCTGAAG